>JAJBBD010000228.1 GCA_020532355.1 Candidatus Cloacimonadota bacterium
AGGCATTTTGAGGGCTGTAAATGGCAAATTTGGGCAAAAATGATAGATTTCTGCTAAAGATTGCGTAAAATTGGCATGGATTCACTCTCACGGGTTCAGCGGGTGTATTGTTCAACGGTCTTATCCTGTTGATGGCAGGGCACCAATTACTGATTATACCGTCGAATTCATCCAGAAACACCACGTTTGTGATGCCACTCTGGGCTTTGGCTTCTTCCGGGGTCGTTTTCTTACCCTCCCATACTTCACGTTCGGGATCGGAACGTTGAATAAAGAGGTATTCTACGTTGGAATGGTTGCTATTAATCCCAAAATATATAGCATTAGGAGTTTCTAATCCGGTAAGATACAAAAAGTTGTTTTCCTGGCTAAATTTCTCCAGCTTGGCTTCTCTGGCGGCAAACAGGATCACCGCATCCATATCCTGCAGAGAGCTCAGAAGCTTCTCACGACGGGGACTTACGATCTCTGGTTTCATTATATACTCCATTATTCATTATTTATGTTGTCGAGAAGTCATTTTCTGATATGCGGAGGATATGTCCAGAAAAATTCTCTGAACAATACTAGCCAGAGATCAATGTAATATCAGCTTACGTACAAATTGGCGATCCCCTTGGCTAAAGCTGGTAAAATACATCCCCCGGGGTAGCCTGATACCCATAGCATCCTTGCCATCCCATACAATGTTGAAGGTTCCCGAAGCAAACCCCGATGTGCTGAACACACGCTGTCCCTTCAGGTTATATATCCTGAAGTAATACGCCTGTTCGTAGCCTTTTCCGTGTAATTCGATGGTGGCTTCCCGGTTAAAAGGGTTGGGGTAAATCGACAGTATCCCCGGTTCGGGATTTTGTACTACTTCTTCTTCAGTTGCTGATGGCAAGCTATAGTGTGCGCTGGTCACCTCGCTTGGAAACCAGTCATTCAAGTAGGCTCTGGCTTTTACCAGGGTAGTCTGCGAGATTAGCATTGGGCCTGTATAGATAGCTGTTTCCTCGCCGGGATCGCTACCATCAAGGCTGTAGTGAATTGTTGCTCCGGAAGTGGCGCAAAACATTTGTAGTACGATAGGATAGTTGTAGCTGCCTGCAGCCGGTGTGAAGACAGGGTTTGCCACTTGGTTGATGATGCTAAACTCTGCGCTGGCAACGGGTCCCGGATCCCATCCTGGTAAAAACGCCCTAGCTTTTAGAACACAGCTTTGGTGGATCACGATCGGGGAACTATAGAGACTGGAACTCTGGGTGGGATCCGCACCGTTCAAGCTGTAGCGTATCACGGCTCCCGCCGTAGGGCTTGTGATGCTCACAGTTTGAGCTTCATGAAACACGCCCCCTGGAGGTGAAATCTCTGGAGCCAAGAGCTCCCCTGCCTCGACGTTGATCTGGTACAGATCATCCGGATACGAGCCGATCTCGCCGTTTACCACACTATTCACAGTCTCCAGAATGTGATATTCAAGTTGAACATCTTCATCCCAGACCCTGAAGTGGATTATCTCTCCGTTTGCAGGGCAAAACACTTGTAGAATGCATCCGGAAATGTCGTTGATGACCATCACGCTTGCTTTGCCTCTCAGCTCAGGATCTCCATTCACATAAACAAAAGCACCCAGAACATCTCCGGAAGCGGCAGGTGAGCCGTTGATGCTCACCTGCGCCATAACCGTCATACTGCCGGGATAATATACCGGCTCCCCCCAGGGATCTGTAGCGAAAAGCAAGCTCCCTATCAGTATTACACACAGAGTGATCAGCAAGCTTTTCTGCATCCCCGGGAGTTTCCTTATTTAAGTAATATTAGTTTGATGTTCTGCTTGGTGTTTCCACTTTCCAAGCGACAGAAATACAATCCTGCCGGCATCTTCCGTCCATTGGCGTCCATGCCATCCCACATCAGATTTTGGGTTCCGGCATTCTGCTTGCCGTGGATCAGGTTCTTTACTTTCTGACCCCGCAGGTTATAGATGTTTACCCGAATATCTTCGTTTTCTTTAGCGACGGATAATGTGATGTTCACCGAAGCACCAAAAGGATTAGGATAGGCATTTACAAATCCGGTAACCAATGCCGGAGCCACCTCTGTTCCTTCAGATAGAACAAAGTATTCGTTTTCAGAATAATCTCCCACTATCGCGCCGGGTTGGGAAACAAGCCCCGGTTCCAGATCTACCTTTTTGTTTCCGCTCTGCAACACAAAACGGAGCTCCTCACCCGCATTCTCGGTGAAGATCTGGATCAATGCGCCCAAACGACCGTCCACTTCCCTTACCACCACAGTACCACGAAGCTCTTCACCCACGTGGGCTTGCACGATGTCTCCCGGATGAGCGTAACCGCCCAGGGCGATTAGCACGCTCTGACTGTCGCTTTTACGCACCAATGTATTTGATACCTGGGTTTCCTCCCCGGCATACCCGCTGAATCTCTCCCCGCTGGGATAGATCAAGTCGGCATGGGTGCTCATATTCAACCAATAGGATTCTCCGGGAACCAGAGTATTGAGGGTGCTGAAAGGATTTCCCGGTTCATAAAGCCCGTTTTCTCCCTTCAGTTGAATCAGTTGGTCGTTTACTGATATAAGGGCATGATAGGTAGGTATTGGTACTTGAGGGTAGTAGGCTACCAGGTTCCATCCCGGGTTCAGAGATATCTGATTCGCTACCGGAATCGGATAACCCCGAACCATAAGGGTGGCAGGGTTGGTCATGTTTACGAAGTATCCATCGCCATCCACCAACATATGCAAAGTGCTGAAGGGATTCCCCGGTAAATGCACTCCGCCTTGGGATTTTACAGCGCATACCGAAGCATAATCGCTTCCGAACAAGCTGATGATAAACTGATCCTGAGAATGTACATTCAAGGAGAACATATTCCAGCCTGTGTGCAGGTCGATTTCCTGGACAACGCTGCCAATAGCGTGCAAGATAAAAGGATTCCCAGGCCAACTGCCTACGCTTCCATTCACCGCGCTAGTGATTGTTTCCGCCACTTCATACACTTCGTTGGTCTCAGCCACCCACAGTTTGAAGTAGATGTCTTCGTTATTCAATTCCGTAAAGATCTGCATCAGGCATCCGGTGATCCCGGAGCTGCTTATCAAAGTAGCTTTCCCACGCAGCTGAGGTTCATTGTTTACATCCACATAGGCTGCCAATACATCGCCCTCGGAGGCGGGATCTGCATCGATCATCACCGCCGCCATCAGCGACATGCTGCTACTCAGTACCAGAGGCAAACCAAAGGGATCTGTGGGCTCGTACTCAGCTTCCGGAAACACGATCTCCAGCTCTGCGAACATCACCTGCCCACCATTGTTCGTGGGATGCGCAGGAGGCACCAGCGCATTTGCGCCCCAGGTATAATCGTTGAAGAACATCAATCCGATCCTACCAATCTTCTGCTCGCCTTGCGTGCCCATGTATTTTACTTTGTCTGCAGGATACACCCACATCGGTTTGATGTTAGCAAATTCCGGATTGTTAACGCTGTTCAGGACAATCGGTTCGCTCCAGGTTTCACCTTGATTGGCGGATACGCTGATATAGATTTCCGGAACCTGAATATATTGCAGATAATCCGTACCACCGTTTTCATTTGCCCATTTAGCTTTTTGACTATCCTGCCAGACTGCCACCATCATTCCTTGCTCGTTTACTTCCGAAATCTTGATGTTGTTATAATTTGGGATCATGTTATTTCCATGCAGGCTGCTATCCCAATGCGGGAAGGGGAAGATGGTCTGATAGCTCAGTGCATAATTTCCAAATGTATCTTGCTGATACTCCGGCACCCCCCAGGGTTCTTGCGTATCCCAGGGAGTCCACGCCGCGTTCACCATATCTGCGGGATCCTTCTGAGGGTATATCTCGTTGATCCGGAAGCTATTCAGAGCTGGATTATAGGTGATTGATTTCACCACATGATGCTCTTCCCATACTCCTCCGTCGGAGTTTCTTAAAGCCCAGATACCGGGGATGATGATCCTGCCGTAGTTGTCTGTTACGGCATTCAGATTTCCAGAGTTCGTAAGCGCCCAAAACAGCTCGGAATTAGCGTAGGGCTGGCCTCCTTGATCTGTGAAATACGGTGTTCCGGCAGGGGTTGCCAGGGGGTTCCAGGTGGGAATCTGGCTGGATTCGGATACTCTGGTCCAAGTACCCTGCCCATAATCGTTGCATATGAATACGTCGAAATCTGGTTCCAAGACTACAGCGTTTGTTCCAGCCTGCACTGTGGTGTGATAACCTACATAATACAGATTTCCCAGGTTATCCACAGATAGAGCCAGATGCGGGTTGCGCCAATCGCTATCGTTGTTCCAAGCATCCAGTTCCGGAATCCTGGTCACGCTCCAGCTAAATGGAGTACCCTCTTCGATCATGTTACCATCGAAATCCGCATAGAGGATCACCACGTTCTCGCTGGGTCCAATGGTATGGCTCACGTTGTTTCGCGCCAACACATACGCTCTGCGTTTTCCGGGTATCGGAGAGGGTCCTATCTGAAGTGAAGACCGGATGAACTCGTTATCCAACACCGGCGGCAGATTGGGAACAGTCACCGAGATGGGAGAATCGATGATGGTCTGCACTTGGTTGAACAATCCGGAAATGCCAGTGATAAAAGCGTCGGAGGTAAATTGCACTTCCAATTGGGGGTCTGCATCCACGTTCTTTTGCCAAGCATAAAGTGGTTTTCCGGATATCGGATCCACTGCCAGCGCGGGGAAGCCTTCCTCGGTATTCATCGATGTGATTTCGTTGAATTCGCTCACTGCTCCCGCAGCGTCGATATATGCATAGAACACTCTGCGCGGACCCACAGCATTTCGTTGCCCATGATAGGTAAGAAAAAAACCGCCTCCCGCCAAATCCGGGATCACGCGCAAGGGTTGGTGTTGAAAACCTCCGATCATGTAGTCGTAATAACTCGTCATCACGCTAACCGGAGCCGTACTGAAGTTAAAAGCCGGAGCTTCCCTCATGCGGGAAGTACTTTGCCCATTTCCTTGTGTAATTCCGGCTGCATACAGAATGCCGGTGATCATGCCAATACATAAGATAAGTAGCATTAGCTTCTTCATCTTTCCTCCTTATACTGTTAAATAGATATTTATAATGTTACTCTTTTAGCAGTATCTCCATCCATAAATCATATTTTGATCCGCTCTCATCCCCTTGAACTTACGTATCCGATCAGTACTTTCGCACTACTCTAAAACCGTGGGAATCCGCCCTCAGAGTGGGGCTACTATAGAAGCGTCTCGCCACGGTGCAATTACTGGCGTCTGTGCTGAAACTTCCACCTCGCATCGCACGGAAGAATCCGCTATCTGCCCCGGTGGGGTCCTGACTTTCTTCCGGGGCATACTCGTGGTGATAGATATCCCAACAAAACTCCCAGAGATTTCCGCTCATATCGAACAAACCAAGCTCGTTGGGAAGTTTTAACCCCGCCAAAGCGATATCTGAAGCATTTCCGCTGTACCATCCCACCTGTTCAATATCGTTGGATCCGCTATAGATATAATCGCTGCTCAGATGCCCACCTTTGGCGGCATACATCCACTCCATCTCGGTGGGTAGCCGATAGCCGTTGGCATCCCAATCGCAGCTTAACTGGCTGTGATCAGTAAACCAATATGCTGGCCAGAAATCCGGCATAGTGCCGCTCTCACCATAGCTGTAGCACGGTTCAAAGCCCTCTGCCATACTTCGGTAGTTGCAATATTCGATGGCCTGAAACCATGCCAGATCCCCTTTGGGTTTATCCGGCACGATCTCTTCCATATCGATCATGATATATACCCACTCAAGTTCCGTTACTTCACGGCGTCCTATATAATACGGTGAAAGGTTCACATAGCCGGTTCCGTTATGAAACCTACCCCCAGGTATCAGTTGCATTTGATCTGCCAAATTGATGATGTAGAACGCGCTGGCAACTTCGCTGGGTTGCCATTCTTCGAGATACGCACGGGCTTTGATCAACACATTGGTGTTTATATTGATGGCTCCGGTATATATCGTAGATTCCTCGCTGGGATCACTTCCGTCCGTAGTATAGCGAATCGTCGCCTCGGGATAGGGATGACTGATGCTAAGGGTCTGGGGCACAGGGTAGTTGCCCTCTGCAAGGCTGAAAATGGGCAACGGCAAAGCAAAGCTGAAATCTGCCCTTGTGATGATCCCGGGCAACATTCCCGCGGCGTAAGCTCTGGCTTTAAGGCTAAGGGTGGAGCTTACCATGATCGGTTCTTGATACAGCGTGGATGAAAGATCCGGATCACTGCCATCCAGGGTGAAGCGGATCTGAGCATCAGCTGTAGCGCAGCTCATGCTTACTTGTTGAGCATCTGCAAACGCGCCCCCCGGAGGGGTGATGATCACTGGTTCCACCGCGGCAGAGGTGAATTGATAGATTTCGCTTGCCACAGCGCTGGAACCATAGCCGCTCTTGAAGGCTTTGGCTTTCAGAGTCGTGTTTGTATTCACCTGGATCATCCCTGTGTACTCTGTAGATTCCTGGGTGGGTTCGCTGCCATCCAAAGTGTAATGAATCTTAGCGCCATAAGTAGGGCAATGCATGAAGATCGTAAGCGTCTCGTTGTAGGATCCCCCCGCAGGATTTATAACCGGTTTGGCAATTGCTTCTCCATCCGTGGAAGTTGACCTGCTACAGGACATCACTATCAATGCCATCATAAGCATCGCTATCCATATGTGTTTCTTCACGATACCCTCCCTGTTTTCACAGTTTGCATGATACATTGAACATGAAGGAATTAAGCCTGAGAGCGTTGCGCGCGTCACCGTCTCCCAGATCGTTTAAACTCAGCGTGTAACGAAGGTCGAAGATAAACTCATCCTTCCCAATGCCAAACTGGAAGATATCTTTCAAAGCAAAGCCGGCTCCCAGCACCAGATCCGTCTTACTTTTCACAAAATCGTCCGAACCAGAGTTTCTTCTTTGATATGTGTAGTAAGAACTGGGGTCACCATCCGTAGCACTTTCCTGGGTAAAGAGCCGCACCCGTTGATCCAGGGCTTGGATCCCGGCTTCAGCTTTTGCGTCGTGCTTTAGGAGCAGCGAAAAGGAGGGTCCGCCATAGATAAACGCACCTTGATAGCTCTTTTCCTTCTGCTCTTCAGCAAGCTCTTGGTTGAAGCTAATCAATACTGGAAGAGTGAGGTAATCAACTTTGCTTAGGACGCTCCCACGGAGCGCATCCGAAAACCGCGCCGCCAAAACGGGGCTACTCACGGCGGGGGTGACATCCTTGAAGACCTGCTCATATTGAAACCTCTGCCAGATCAGCTCAGATTTCAGCCGGATCGAATCCGTTTTGCGGAATAGCATCGTGGAAAGATATACTCCTGCCGCTTGGGATACTCCGGAAGCCCTATCGTTTGAACGTAATACTATATAACCCAAATCTCCCGGTGTAACTCCATGTTGCGTAATATCGTAACGCAACTGATAATCACGATCCGCCCCTTGCAGGGAGGATGTTCCAATGCCATATTTCAAGCCCCATTCAAGATTTTCAGCACCCAACCAACTGAGGCTGCAGATTATAACTATCAAAACCAAACGGGCTTTAAACATCATTGCTCCTGTTTTAAATATCATCGTTTTGGCGAAAGGTATATCGTCTGTAGAAGGTTCCCAAACAACACGATCCACACTGATGGCATTAAATGAAGTTTATATTATTCTGTCAAGACTTTTTTTGCGGATCCGTCTATTCTTCATGCATATTGATTGAAAAGAGTCACTGAAATCTGCAAATTGGGTCACCGAAAACTGCAAATTCCAAAATAGATACAAATCCAAGACTCTAAATACTACCTAACGAAACACGTACTGGTATATTGCATATATCA
>JAJBBD010000229.1 GCA_020532355.1 Candidatus Cloacimonadota bacterium
GAGTATCAGTTTCAATGCTCATTATAAAAAGTTAAACTGCTAAGACTAAAACCTTCAGTACACTGAGGGTTTTATTGTTGGCAACTTTTATCTTTACAAATCAGACACCCTAAAATGAGGGCTACCATGTTATAATTAGCACAACTATTTTGTAAAAAACAAATGTTGAGCGTCGGAATTATTGAAAATATACCCTTACGCCAAGGGGGTACCAGGCTCGATGGTCATCAGAATCACAGCAACAAGGCACGTTGAGACAGTCGTGTTGATGATAAATATAAAAAACAAATAAGCGCCTGAAAAACGGCTTGAATTTAGGGTTTTCCGGCGATTTACCATCTGCCGTAAATGTGTTTTTGGGTGGCGAAAATGCCGGGTAGCCCGCCGTTTGACCAATTACGACCTTATCAATATAATATAAGCTATAGAGAAACCTACATATAAGGAGGGACACTTGATGGAGATATTTAGTAAACTGGAAGAATATGATTACGAACAACTAGTGTTTTGCCAGGATAAAAGCACCAGGTTAAAAGCAATTATTGCTATTCATGATACTACATTAGGGCCGGCGTTAGGCGGAACAAGAATCTACGATTATGAGACTGATGAAGAAGCGATTGAAGATGCGTTAAGATTGGCTAAAGGTATGACATATAAAAATGCGGCTCTGGGATTAAACCTTGGCGGCGGGAAAGCAGTCATTATAGGTGATCCAAAGAAGATAAAAAGCGAAGCATTGTTTAGAGCTTTTGGCAGATTTGTTGAAGGACTAAACGGTAGATACATAACCGGTGAAGATATGAATGTAACACAATCGGACGCTGCATATATTAATTGTGAAACGAGTTATATAGTGGGTTTGGAGACAGGAAGCGGCAATCCTTCGCCGATGACAGCTTATGGAGTATTTAAAGGGATGCAAGCAGCTGTTAATGAAATTTATGGCAGCGATGATTTAAAAGGGAAAATCGTGGCAATTCAAGGATTAGGAGCTGTCGGAAGACTCCTAGCCGAGTTATTGCATGAAGCAGGAGCCAAATTAATTGTAACTACAAGAGATCAAGCAAAAATTGATAAAGCTGTAGCAGAATTAGGCGCAACTGCAGTAGGACTGGATGAAATATACGGAGTAGAATGTGATGTGTTTTCGCCCTGCGCCATAGGTGCTGTAATAAACGACAAAACAATTGAGCAACTAAAATGCAAAATTATTGCCGGTTCGGCTAACAACCAATTAGCCGAGTCAAAACATGGTGATATTCTTGAGGAAAAAGGAATACTTTACGTACCGGATTATGTAATAAACAGCGGCGGTGTTATTAATATAATTGATGATATATCGGGACGAGAATATAACAAAGCAAATGCCATGAAAAACACTGCAAAAATTTATGACGTCTGCAAGAAAGTGTTTGAGTTAGCTAAAAGAGACAACATTCCAACATATAAGGCAGCTGATAAAATGGCTGAAGATAGAATCGCGTCAGTAAGCAAAATCAAAACAATTTTTAATAGAAAATAGTCTTCCGGCATAACACACGTTGAGTGTGCTGTGTTGACAGAATAGATAACACTTTGTTTTTACTAAGCTTGAGGTGATAAGACAGATGTGAATTTTACGCTGTGACGAAAAAAAGATGCTGACAATTTTATTTTTCAACACTATTCTATATATGGAATAGGTCAATAGGAGGAACAAATAATGGGTGCATTGAGAAAAGTGCTCAAAGCAGACCCAACGGATTGGCTACTTGAAAAAAACAACCCTTCCGTACGCTATGCTGCATTAACAAATATTTTAGAAAATCCAGTTGATAATAATGAATTACAAGCTGCCAAACAACAACTCATGGAAACAGGTATCGTGTTCAATATGCTTCAAAGGCAGAGGGAAAGTGATTATGTTCAAGCCTACCCCCGATATTATGCTTATAAGTATAAAGGGCTTGTTTGGTCATTGATTACACTTGCATAATTAGGTGCTGAGGTAACGCCACAAATTAAAGAGCTATGTGAGTACATATTAGAAAATTCTCAAGAGAGGGAGGAAGGAGGCTTTTCTCAGAATACAGCAAAAAAGACAGGCGGTGGTAGGAAAACAGAAGTAATCCCCTGCCTGACCGGAAATATGGTGTGGAGCGTGATACACTTTGGTTATCTCGACGACCCGAGATTGCAAAAAGCTATCGGCTGGATTACCAAGTTTATGCGTTTCAATGATGGTGTAGCTGATGACCCTCAAGTACCGCCATATAATCGGTGGGAAATATGCTGGGGTGCGCACAGCTGCCTTATGGGTGTAGTCAAGGTGCTCAAAGGATTAAGTGCAGTGCCGATAGAAAGACGATCGAAAGAAATAAACGACACAATTCAAAAAGCAACTGAATTTATTTTGATTCACCATATTTATAAACGTAGTCATAATCTAAACCGAAAATCAAAACCTGGTTGGCTCAAATTCGGTTTTCCTTTAATGTATCAGACGGATGTGTTGAAAATATTGGATATCCTGACTGGGATGGGCATTAAAGACAGTCGTATGGATGACGCCATAAGCATAGTTATAGCAAAACAGGACGAAATGGGCAGGTGGAAAGCGGAGAATACCTATAACAGTGACCGTTTATTAGTTCCAATTGTCCAAAAAGACAAGCAGAGCAAATGGATTACCTTTAGGGCTATGAGAGTATTAAAAAGATATAATCAAACGTGTAAATCAGGAGGAATGCATATTGACTCAAATTGAAATGGTTCTACTTGCTTTACTATATGAAGAAGAATATGGCTCTCCTGCCCGTAAAGTATACTTTATTAATGATGGTTTCAGGGAAACTGTACGGGATACAATTAAAAAAGCACTTCACTCTCCCCAGCGTGCAAAAAGCTCGTCAGAGGAAAAGCCTTTCCTTTATCTCGCTAACGTGATATAATGGGAAAGTGTTTTTAGACTGAAATTGGAGGAATGAAAAATGAAGAAATTATTATCTTTGCTTTTTGCACTAACCATGATTCTTGCGTTGGTTGCTTGTGGCAATACGGAAGCTAATCAGTCTCAGGGTGAAAGTGATTTGAGTTATGTTCAGGGAAATGGCAAGCTGATCATTGGTTACACCGATTATGCTCCCATGAATTATACAGATGAAAGTGGCACTTTTACCGGTTTTGACACAGAGCTGGCAACCTTGATCTGTGAGAAGCTTGGTCTTGAGCCTCAATTTGTCGAGATCAACTGGGATACCAAGGAAGTGGAACTGAATGCAAAGTCCATTGACTGTATTTGGAACGGCTTGACAATCGACCCCGAGCGTAAGGAAACTATGGAAATTACCAAGCCATATGTGAAGAATGCGCAGGTGGTTCTGATGAAGGAAGACGCTATATATAATGGTACGGCATCCTTAATAGGCAAGACTGTAGCGGCAGAGCAGGGCTCCGCTGGTGAAGATACCATTAAGGCCGATGATAACCTGAAGCAGGCAAGCTATGTTCCCAAGACCTTGCAGACTGAGTGCTTGATGGAATTGAAATCCGGGACTTCTGACGCGGCTGTGTTAGACTTAACCTTGGCAAATACCATGACTGGTGAAGGCACCAGTTATGCGGATATTATAATTGTAGATTACTTGGGCGAAGAGAATTATGGGGTTGCCTTCCGCAAGGGTTCTGACATTTGTGCAGAAGTGAACAAGATTTTCGACCAACTTGTTGCAGACGGCACCATGGCTACATTGGCTGAAAAGTACGGACTGGATCTGGCTGAATAGGCTTATGGCACATAGAAAATGGAGCGAGGGGCAGAGGACTAAACCTCTGTCCCACCGCTTGTATGTTGAGGTAAGAGAGATATGAATCAGATTCCTGTGATTGTTGGTCGGCTATCGGAGAGCTTTTTGCTCAATTGTAAGCTTTTTGCATTAACGCTTTTGTTCTCACTACCGTTAGGGCTGTTGATTGCTTTTGGATCCATGAGCCGCTTTCGTCCTCTTCGGTGGTTGGTGAGAACATTTGTTTGGATAATCCGAGGAACGCCGTTGATGCTGCAGCTTATCATAATTTTTTTCGGACCGGGTCTACTGGACATGCCTTTTTCCTGGCCAAGTGGTGCATCAGGGCGTTTTGTTGCTGCAACCGTTGCCTTTATTATCAACTATGCCTGTTATTTTTCGGAGATTTATCGAGGCGGTATTGAGAGCATACCGGCGGGCCAATTTGAAGCGGGTCAGGTCCTGGGCATGACAAAGAGACAGATCTTTTTCAATGTAACATTGCTTCAAGTAGTGAAGCGTATCCTTCCGCCAGTTGGTAATGAGGTGATTACCCTAGTGAAGGATACATCTCTTGCACGCATCATTGCAAATAAAGAGATCATTATGATGGCTGGAGAATACAGCAGTAAAGGACTTATTTGGCCCCTCTTTGCCACAGGCATCTATTTCCTTGTCTTTGTGGGGGCGTTAACCTTACTGCTTGATTGGTTAGAAAATAAACTGAGTTATTTCCGTACATAAAAGGAGGGGATTCGATTGGCAATCTTAGAAGTCAAAGATATTGAGAAACATTTCGGAACCCTCAAAGTTTTGCAAAAGATTGATTTTTCCTTGGAAAAAGGAGAGGCAATCGCGATTATAGGTTCTTCCGGAAGCGGAAAGACCACATTGCTGCGGTGCCTTAACTTCCTAGAGCGGCCTGATAAAGGAAGCATCATCGTCAATAATAAGGTGATTTTTGACGCAATGGATCCCGCTACCCAACGGGAAAGTGAAGTGCGGAAAAAGCGCCTGCATTTCGGCTTGGTTTTTCAAAGCTTTAACCTATTTCCTCAATACACAGTCCTAAAAAATGTTACATTGGCAGCAGAGCTGTTGGCCAAAGAACGCCCTAACTTTAAACAGGAGAAAAAAGCTATCTTGAAAGAGATTCAGGATCGGGGCAAAATGCTTCTTTCTCAGGTTGGTCTATCGGATAAGCTGGACTATTATCCCCATATGATATCCGGTGGACAGCAACAGCGCGTAGCCATTGCCCGCGCCCTAGCCCTAGAGCCGGACATTTTGTGTTTTGATGAACCTACTTCTGCCTTAGACCCTGAGCTCACCGGGGAAGTGCTGAAGGTCATTAGGAATTTGGCAGAGCGCAACACTACAATGATCATTGTGACTCATGAGATGGACTTCGCTCGGGATGTGGCAGACCGTGTTATCTTTATGGATGATGGTGTGATTGTCGAACAGGGCTCCCCTCAGGAAGTGTTTGGCAATCCTAAGGAAGAGAGAACTAAGCAGTTTTTAACCCGGTATAAGAAAGATTAAGGCAATACCGAATAAAGCCGGTAAAGCATTGCAGTATATGACTATTACGGAGCGATACAAATGGAACGAAAATTTAGTCAAAAACACGGGCGGAATTATTAACTGAACAAATTCCAAATAGATAATTATCAAAAGGTTGATTGCTGCCGAGAATTAAGCCCGCAGGGTTTATAATCCCATCGCTTTATCAAGCTCGGCTTCTGCCCAGATGCTTGCATTCCGGTAGAAAGGATCCTGATCAGGCGGTGTGATGTCTGCCGGTACTGTGCCAACGGAAGCTACATTTGAAAAAGAGGAATATGAGAATTCCGATTTCCATATTCCGCTGTCTGATTTATAGTTTACTTCACACCATACTATACAATTGTCGTCATCCAAAAATGTTACAACACTTTTGGGAGTATTGCATTTAAGAACATAATATGGATTGCCGTTTTGATGGTGCTGCTGCGAAACAACAAGACCGGCAGGAGTATCCAGATCATCGTCGGTTAACCTGCTTTCATAGTTCGTGCCAAGAGGGACAGGTATTTCTTTCAAAGTTAACGGTTCTGCATAAACAGCAGCAGTCAAAAGCATCCAATTCAAAATAACCATAGCGGCAATTTTTATCAACCTTGACCTCATTTTTTCAATCCTCTACTTCTGACGCTAAATCCTACATATCCTGTAATCTATCAAAACTCTGACTGTCATCAGTATGGCTGCCTCTCTGGTGGACATTCCACATTGCAGCCCATTGTAACGACCACATCTATTGCGGGAAGTTCCTCAAGCAACTTGGGGTGCTGAGTTGTTTCCATATCAATCACATTGTGAGTCCAACAGTCGTCAGCACCCGATGCTTCACGCATAGTGAGTGCGAGGATGTAAGTCGGCTCATCAACTGTGGCTCCGGCTTTCAGGGCCCCCTTAAAGTGTTTCAAAACGCAAGGCTTAGAGCGCCCTTTGATAGACAGGGCAAAGCAGATAAATTGGTAGGTCTTTTCGTCTATCGTATGTTTTGAGGCATAGATTTCATCAATCTTGTCAAGCTTCTCGGCGAATTCCGGGAAAAACTCTGCTAACATTCTCACTTTATTTTCCTCTTTGTTTTTGTAATATTTCTATAATCTCACTAGATTTTAGTACCTTGCCTACAGACACAACCTTTTTGAAGGTGGATAGCATTTGTTCTTTTGCATAAGTCAACCGATCCTTTTTAGTAAGATCCGGTATCAAATGCAGCAATTATTATCCTCTATAACCGTGTTCGGCGTTGTCAGTTCTTTTAGGAGAGCTATAGCATAAGTGCTACCATTTTCACTAATTTTGTAATGTGTCCATTTGCCTTCCTGTCGTCGTAATCGGTAATAGCCGTGATCGTCACTTGTTTCAATGATCAGATATGATAAATCGAATAAAGGATGTGGAAGCCGCCAAACGTCTTCGGAACAATAGCAGTATAAATATCAACATAATATTGATATTATTCCGATGGTGTGGTATACTATAAAAAGGCTGGGGAGGTGAAACGGTGCAATATATCACCGTAAAACAGGCTTCGGAGCGGTGGGGTATATCCGACCGTCGTGTTCGCGTACTTTGCGCGGATAGGCGGATAGAAGGAGTTGTCAAAAAGGGGCGTTCCTATCTCATTCCAGCGAACGCGTTAAAGCCGATTGATGGACGCACTCTGCGCGGCAAGGAGATTCCGGAACAATACGCTACGCTGTTCACCTCCATTGATGAGATGAAGGCGGAGCTTGACCGTCGGCGTCCTCTGACAAGCGGAGAGTTAAAACGCTTGCAGGATGAATTCCTCGTGGAATTTACCTACAACTCAAATGCCATTGAGGGCAACACGCTCACGCTTCAAGAAACCGCACTTGCCTTGGAGGGTGTGACAATTGACAAAAAACCGCTGAAAGACCATCTGGAAGCGGTGGGGCATCGCGACGCGTTCCTTTATGTCGTTTCCCTTGTCAGTGAGAAAGTTCCGATTTCGGAACGGATTATTCGTGAAATCCACTCTCTCGTCCTGATGGACAGACCAGAGGACAAGGGTGTGTACCGGAGGATCCCGGTTAAAATTATGGGCGCATACCACGAGCCGCCGCAGCCTTACCTTGTTCCGGTTCAGATGGAACGGTTGGTTGCAGATCTGTCCCGTGACAACCGGCACACTATAGAAACAGCGGCACTTTTCCACCTGGACTTCGAGGGAATTCATCCGTTCATCGATGGCAACGGACGCACCGGGCGGTTGATATTGAATCTAATGTTGATGCAGGCGGGTTATCCGCCTATCGACGTGAAATTTGCCGACAGAAGAAAATATTATGCCTGTTTCGACAGCTATTATCAGGACAACGACGCGTCCTCGATGGTAAATATGGTCGGAGAGTATGTAAAGGAAAGACTTTCGCAATATTTGAACCTGTTACAGAATTAAAAACAAGGCACTCTACGCGAATTCTGCGCGTAGGGTGCCTTTAACGCTTTTTATCCTTATTCATTTGAATCCTGCGGAAAAATTCGCCGCAGCCTCCACAGATAAGCATATTTGGAAAGCATAGAGGAGATCTATCTGGCGGGGGGCTGTTTTTGGGGAGTCGAAAAATACTTGTCTTTAATCAAAAGAGTCGTAAGCACAAAGGTGGGTTATGCAAATGGAAATACGGAAAATCCCACTTATGAGGAGGTATGCCATACAAACACAGGTCATGCCGAAACAGTAAAAGTTTTATATAAACCGGATGAGGTGAGCCTGGAAGCCATTCGGAATCTCTATTATGAAGCAATTGATCCATTGGCGAAAAATAGACAAGGCAACGATATAGGGACCCAGTACAGGACAGGCATATATTATGTAAATGACGGGACAAAGAGGTTATAGAAAATTCCCTTAAGGAGCTTCAAAAGCATTATGACAAACCGGTCTTAATTGAGACAATGCCGCTTAATAATTACTATACTGCCGAAGAATATCATCAGAAATACCTGGACAGAAATCCGAATGGATACAAACATATCTGAGATTACACAAAAGGCTGGAATGGCTGTAGGGACGTTTGACAAATACTATCCGTCAAAAGAAAAACTCTTCTTGGATATTTTTCTGGAATAAAACGCTAAGCTAAAAAAACGTTGTTTGCAGTCTCTTGATTTAACCCGGAGTCCTTCCCCATTCTAAAGGAATGGTATAATAAAAATGGTTTTGAAAAAATCGAAAAGCATTATCGGGAGGAAAATGGGCTTCAAGCGGTTGATTTTCTATATGATAGCTTCCTGGAACTTGTGAAGGCGTGGCAAGCCCAGGGGAAAATGCGTAAAGACATCGACAGTAAAATGATTATGATGATTTTTGTCGCCATAATCAATGTAGATACACACAAGGAAGAAATCGGACTTGAATATTTCCCACAGCTTTTAGCGCTTATAACGGAGATTGTTATGAAAGGCCTGACGAACTGCTCTGAATAAACCGAGCAGTTTTTTCGGCGGATCAAGTGAATGAATGCGACAATATTCATTCAACACCTGAATCAAAGGAGGATAACCCATGCGGCAAACCACGGTTATCGAGTCTGACAGCTTTTGTATGAATACTGAAATTACATACAAAGCATTTGGTGAAAAAGCAGCACTGGCAGTTAGCGAAGTTAAAGCGGTACTTCTGCGGCTGGAAAACATATTAAGCCGCTTCATGCGAACAGCGATGTCAGTATGATCAATCAGCATGCAGGAAAAGGCTATGTCAGTGACTGCTTAATAAAAACACTTCAAAAGTACGGTGTAGTCTCAGCTTTCATAAACATTGGGGGAAATGTATCCACGCTTGGAAATAAACTCGACGGTTCTTCATGGAGTGTGGGCATCAGGCACCCCAGACACTATGGCTGCCTGATCGGAGCAGTAAAGGTAACCGGCAAAGCAGTAGTCACCTCCGGTGACTATGAGCGATATTTTATTGACAGGGCGGGTAAGCGGCGGCATCACATTCTGGATCCAACCACAGGATATCCTGTAGAATCGGGACTGATAAGCGTTACCGTGGTTGCAGACAGTGCTATGATTGCTGATGCGTTGTCAACTGCAATATTTGTGGCGGGCATAGATAAGGGAATTAGATACCTAGCTCAGTTTCCCGGGGTTGATGTTGTCCTGGTTGACAATCGTCAACAGGTTTTTATTACTCAAGGCTTAAAAGAAATTTATCAAGCGGTTGAGGGAATAAATACGATCATGATATGAAAGGAGCAAAGAACGATGAGTAAAACTGACAAGAGAAAGGGGAGAAGAAAAATGTGGATAAAGAAGGAAAGCCGGCGAAACTGACAGGTGGTCAAAGTATTGCGGATTTATTTGGAGACGCAATTAAATAGCAGACACTTCAAGTGGATGTAATAAGCGGTGCCACACTTACCTACAAAACACATCTTAAGGCTCTTGAAAATGCTTTGGAGCAGGCACAAGTGAAATAACTATGCTGTGCGAAATGTTTGGGAAGGAGTAATTTGAGAGTTCTTGTGATTCATGGAAGTAATCATAAACCAGAAACTGATCGTCCGATGTTGTCGTATTTGAATGGAGGTAAAATTGCACCTATCATTGACGCAGGAAATTCAGCAGACATGTTGATGAATTTTAAAGATGCTGGCATATGTAAGAACACTTGAGATAATAAAGAAAATAAGGGGTTTTGAAATAGAGCAGTTAACGGGGATAATCAGATCGATTATCCTGAAGGCGTAATCGCAAGAACCGTCCCCTTGATTTGAGTTGACATGGATAAAGAATTATCTTATAATTAATATACCGACCGTCGGTATGTTGCATTATGGGTAATACTAAAGGAGGATTTTCAATATGTCTGATATTGTAACAAGTCATAACAGGAAGCATGAATTCATGATGACCGCCTTCGAGCTGTTTTATAAAAAAGGGTATGAGAATACAACGATAAAGGATATTATAGATGAATTAGGATTAACAAAGGGAGCATTCTATCACTATTTTGAATCCAAGGAGGATGTGATTGTAGCAATTGCCAGGGACTTTACGGACAGGGTTGTCCAGATAATCAAGAAAATTTTTGCGCGGACTAACCTGTCTGCTGTGGAAAAAATGAATATGGCATTTGAAGCTATTAACGAATACAAGATAAAAGAAGGAGAATGGCGGCACAAATTTAAAGCTTCCATTGAAAGTGAAGAAAACCTGAAACTGCAGCGAAAAATCACAATTTTTTTGAAGCAGGAAGTTGCCGGGTTATATGAAGAGCTAATTGATGCAGGGGCAAGGGAGGGCATTTTTGGAGACCCTGTTAATCCAAGGCAGTTGGCCGAGTTTTTTCTCAATACAATTTTTAGCCTGCATACTTCGGTATATGAGCTGGAAAAACAGTTGTACGACGACAGGGATGAGCTCGATTACCAGGGATTTCTCAGACTGTTGGATGAAAAAGTAAGGTTTTATGAAAC
>JAJBBD010000230.1 GCA_020532355.1 Candidatus Cloacimonadota bacterium
ATTAGAAGACATTAAGGCAGGAGCCCTGATTCAGGGTATTGAACCGGGAGGATTAGTGCGCATAGTCACCAGTGAACCTATTGGTGGAGATGCATACACCGTTTATTACAAGAAAAGCGATGGTTCTCTTCATTATCTCCAGATTTATCGTGGAGATGAAGATATTGATGAGGTGCCATACTACATTCGCAGGCCCTTCACTTAAGAACCTGACCGGGCTGTGACCAGCATCAATCTCGATATCGCCAGTTTACTGAAGAACGCATCAAAAAAGGAGGGATTATGAAGAAGGAACTTAAAACAGCGGAACCAAGATTCCTGATCTACTCCAATCAGGATGGTAGCATACAGATTGAAACCAGACTATTGGACGAGACCCTCTGGCTTAGCCAAAAGCAACTGGCAGGGCTGTTTCAGACTACGGTTGCTAACATCAATATCCATATCCGCAACATCCTCACAGAGGGTGAGCTAGAGGCAGACGCAGTTATTAAGGATTTTTTAATAACTGCCTCCGATGGTAAAAGCTACCATACCATGCACTACAATCTAGATATGGTTATCAGTGTGTGATATTGGATCAAATCCCAGATGCCAACCGAGAACAGGAATGTCTGTTTGAGATCATCCCCGTGGAGAAGTGGAATAATGAAAATGGCCTACTTATATAGATAAATCCAAGGAGTAAACTAATGGAGTCTTTCGATTCAACAAAAACCAGTCTGAGAGAGATATTGAAACAAGTGGATGAAGGCAGGATCCAATTGCCTGATTTTCAACGTGGATGGATCTGGGATGACAACCGGATTAAGGGTCTTATCGCCAGCATCATCAAATCATTTCCGATCGGAGCTATCATGCTGCTGGAAACAGGTAATCCCTCGGTACGGTTCAAACCCAATCCCATAGAAGGTGTTTCAAACTGTGCAATACGTGAGCCGGATCATCTGGTTTTGGATGGGCAACAAAGAATTACTTCGCTTTACCAGACCATAGTTACTAATCAGATTGTCACCACTCGTAACGAAAAGAACTACCAAATCAAGCGCTGGTACTACATCGACATGAAAATGGCTCTTGACCCCAGTATCGACCTTGAGGAAGCCATAATCTCAGTGAATGAAAACAAACAGATCACCGAAAACATAGGCAGGGACGTCAAACTGGATCTATCCCGTCCTGATTATGAATATGAGAACCTGATGTATCCGGTTTGCATGCTTGATGAATACAGTTTTTGGCGTAGTCAATATAACAAGTACTGGAATCACGACCCTCAAAAAAGCGAATTCTGGGATGATTTTGAGCAAAAGATAGTTAACAGCTACGGTAATTATATGCTACCGGTGATCATCATGAAAAAAGAAAACTCGAAAGAAGCGGTATGCCAGGTATTTGAGAAGGTAAACACCGGTGGCGTTGTCTTAACGGTTTTTGAGCTACTGACAGCGACCTACGCTGCAGATGAATTTGACCTAAAGCACCATTGGAAAAGCGCAAAAGAGAGATTCAATACCTATCGGATTCTGGATAAAACCCAAAATACAGATCTAATCCAAGCTGTGACGTTACTATCAAGATACAGAAAGAAAATGATGTCAATAAAGATGAATCCTGATAGTGATGAATCCCCAGCGGTCAGCTGTAAGCGTAAGGATATGCTAAATTTAAGCCTTGAGGACTATCGAAGTAATGCTCAGGACATAGTCAATGCATTTATCAAGGCAGCCCAGATCCTAGCAGAGAATCATATCTACAGTGCCAGGGACCTTCCCTATAACACTCAGCTAATTCCCTTTGCTGCAATTATAGCAGTGTTGGGGAGTGATGTAGATATTGCAGGAAACAAACGGAAACTAATGCGCTGGTTCTGGTGCGGTGTGCTTGGTGAACTCTATGGCTCTGCCAACGAGACACGTTACGCCCTCGATCTACCGCAAGTAGTGGATTGGATATCCCATAATGGCTCTGAGCCCAAAACCATCTATGATGCCAATTTTAACCCTTCTCGTTTATATACTTTGAGGACAAGAAACAGTGCCGCCTATAAGGGAATATATGCTTTGCTACTGGGATCGGGTTTACGAGATTGGCTCTCAAATTCCAAGATCGAGATCCAGAACTATTTCTCTGAGAGGATCGACATTCACCACATTTTTCCGGTAGCCTGGTGCGATAAGCATAAGATTCCCTCAGATGAATATGACTGTATCATAAATAAAACACCGCTTTCCGGGGGCACAAACAGATTCATCAGCGGAGACGCCCCCAGCCGCTATTTGGACAGACTTGAAAGAAAGATCGGTGTAACAGGGCAAGAATTTGATAGAATCCTGCACACACATCTGCTAGATCCTGAATTCATGTATAAGGATGATTTTGGTGGCTTCATGCTTCACAGGAAAGAACTATTGCTCCAACTCATCGAAAACGCCACCGGTAAACCCATTTTACGCGACAATGATATCCGGGAAGAGGGAGTTTACCTAGCAGAAGAGAATGGTGAGAACGAGCAGTAAACAGCACATTTAACGAAAGGAATGGCAATATGGCAAGCTACAAACAAATGACCCAGTACGGTCGTCAAGACTCAATGACTCACTCACTAAGTATCTACCTCTACTACCAAATTTTAGCGATACTTGGGCGCAGAGAAGCACTTTGTGGAAGCCCTGCAGG
>JAJBBD010000231.1 GCA_020532355.1 Candidatus Cloacimonadota bacterium
GCTGCGCTGATAGATTCTAAGCCCTTGCATAAAGCACTTTCCATAGCAGGAAAGAAACTGTGGTTTAAACGAAAGATCCCACAATCCAAAGCGTTATATCTTTCAAGTTCTTTGCCGATATCGCTGATGAACTCTTCATTTACCAATACTTTGGTGGCATCATCCAAATCGAAATTGCTTTCAATAAAAGGGTCAACCATCAGAAGATTTGTATTCTGGCTACATTCAATAACTGCCTTTATTGCCTTAGCGCAAACCAGGTGATCGGACATGGATAGAATAAAGGGTTCGTCTTTAACCCAGTCCTTTGCTTTATATACAGAAAGCCCATTACCCCTATCCCACTCAGTATTCTCAATAAAAAAAACCTTAAACGGCAGTTTGGTGCAGCTAACATATTCTCGGATATAATGCTGATTAAACCCCACTACCATCGCCAGATCAGATATCCCCGCCATCTTCATTTGCATCATAATGGCGGAAAGGATTGTTCCTTCGTTGAAGGGCAGCAAGGTTTTGGGAATTTGATTGGTTTCATTCCATAATCTACTCCCATAACCTGCGGCAATAATCACTGCTTTCACACTCTATACCTCATTCTCATGCCCACCTTCTGCATAAAGCGCTTCCATTTTTTGGATAAAACGCTCGCTGGCTTTGCCATCCAACTTATAGAAATATCGATCCCGGTAATCGTTCGCTCTGGCTTTCATCTCCGAGCTTGGATGCAAGGCTTGCCAGATTGCTTGTGGAAGCTCTTTCCCACTTTGGATATGCGGAAAAGCACCTTCTAAAAACAAACGGTTGTCGATCTCTAAAAGAGCTTGTCCATCAGAATGGATCAGCTTATCGCATGGCAGATCGTAAACAATCCCGTATTTTTGAAAAGCAATAAAATCGAATACTGTGCTGGAAGCCTCACTCAGTATGGTATCTGCTGCCACATAGTAGGGTAAAATACTCAATTCGTTAAAGGGCAAAAGCCTGGCATGAGGATAGCGACCCACTCGCCGCTGGAAAATCCTGTGTTGTTTATGTGGCGCATATTTACCCATCCAACTATAGGGATGCAATTTGATAATTAGATTATAGTCCTTTGTTTGTTCAAAAATATCGTCTTTGATCTGATACATACAAGTAGGTTTGTAGGTAGGGGCAAAAAGTAGAGTCTTTTTTTGAAGGTCTAGCCCTAAGGACTGTAACACATCTTCTCGTTTGTACTTAGCCTTAAAATAGTAATCTAATTTGGGCAAACCGATGAGATGGACTTCACTGCTTCCCAGATGGGGGCAGGCAAGCAGTGAATCCACTCGGTGTTGACCTTCAACAAAGATTTGGTACTTATGACCCTTGGCTCGTTCCAGATTGCGATACAAGATATTCTTGATACCAGTTCCATGATTTAGAAAAATGAGTAGCGTTTTCCCATAATCTTTTGCATTACGTAAAGTATCGCCACTAATAACTATATCGAAACCCTTGGTCTTTGTTGTAAAACGGTAACCAAGTTGCTCCCATTGCTTAATAAGCTTATTTCGATAGGGTATTTCGATGAAGAAGTATTTGATCTTCTCCATATCCAACGAGAACCACACGTCGTAACGAGGATTATCTATCAGCAAATCGATGATTGGATCGAAGGCAGCCTTATGGTATGCATAACCTATCCTAAAAAGGAGCTTTATTTTTTTCATTATTATACTGCCAAGAATAGGGCTACAGATTTACCCTGGCTTACATCTCGTTGTAATATTCCAGTCCCAGATGTGTGATGAGATCTTCCTTCATCATATAACGCAAAGTATTCTTCAGCTTAGTCTGTTGAATAAAGAGGTCGTTTTCGGGATACAAACCCGGAGCTGTCATCGGAGATTTCCAGAAGAAAGATAGCCATTCTTGAACACCAAACATATCACAACGCTTAGCTAAATCCATAAATAAAATCAAATCAAGCAATACCGGTGCGGCTAAAATGCTATCGCGGCAAAGGAAATTAATTTTGATCTGCATCGGATAGCCTAGCCAGCCGAAAATATCTATGTTATCCCAGCTTTCTTTGTTGTCACCACGCGGAGGATAGTAGTTAATCCTTACCTTGTGATACAAATCCTTATAGAGCTGAGGATATTTATCCTGCTCGAGAATGGTTTCCAAAACTGATAGCTTGCTTACTTCCTTTGTCTTAAAAGATTCCGGATCATCCAGTACTTCACCATCTCTATTGCCTAAGATGTTAGTGCTAAACCAGCCATCAAGACCAATCATTCTTGCTTTTAATCCGGGAGCAATGATCGTTTTCATCAAGGTTTGACCGGTTTTGAAATCTTTGCCTCCCACCGGAACCTTATTCTGCATTGCCAATTCACGAAGAGCCGGTATTTCCAGGTTGAGGTTAGGCGCACCATTCAAGAACGGAATGCCCATTTTTAGCGCCGCATACGCATAAATCATCGAGGGAGCTATTGCTTTATGATTTTCTACTAAAGCCTTTTCAAAACTTGATAAAGTATCATGAACCGGATTTGCTTCCATATATATTTCTGTGGAAGCAGCCCATGCCATTACTAAGCGATCACATTGTTTTTCCTGTTTAAACTTGCGGATATCTTCCATCAATTGTGTAGCCAGTTCCATCTTGTTTGCGCCTTGCTTCACATGAGTTCCGTGCAGTTTTTTTACATAATCCGAACTAAAAACAGCCTTATGCGGCTTTAATTTACGCAATTCCGGTTCAAGACTGTCGATTTGTCCTTTTTCTAATACCCCGGCTTTTACTGAGGCTTCATAGGCATTCGCTTCAAAGATGTCCCAAGCCAAAAATTCAATATCTTCCAGCTTGGCTAATGGTACAAAATCTTTGATTAAGGGGCTGCGATTATCAGTACGTTTTCCCAATCTAATTGTAGCCATCTGCGATACAGAACCAAAAGCTTCTGCTTTACCTTTTTTATGGCTTCCACCCCTGCCACAAAGGTTGTGCTTACTGCACCTAATCCCACGATTAATACTCCCAGTTTGCCCTGAGCAGGCTTGATACTATCGCCTCTAAGCATGTTGTCTCCTTCTAATTGTATCGAAATATTGTTCTAAATATTTAAGCTTGTTGAGCTTAGTTTTATGTCAAGATAAATTTCAATAAATGTGTGGTTCGTAAAAATTATATACACAACGCTTAAAACCCTCATTACATAAGGCAATTGTAAACGTGGCTTTAGGCTACTATCATCTTGTATCCTCAACTGAATCTCGGGAGGAACCTTCGCTAATATATGCTTATTGGAATGGGAAATGATTATGATATAAACTAGGAAACATGATTGTTACATAACGGCACTATAAAGCAGCGCCCCAATAGTTTAGGGATTTGAGTAGGGATACATAGCAATACGAGCCTTCGAGCAAACTGATATCTGCTCACTTATCTGCGGTGGGCTATGTGCAAATATTTGTATGCTATAATGTAGTCGTATTATTGTTTATTGAATTGGAGATTGTAGAGCACCTGGTATCGGGGGCAGGTTTGTAGTAATTCGTCATGATTACCCATACCTACGATCTTGCCTTTTTCTAAAACAACAATTTTTTCTGCTGCCAGTATTGTGGAAAGACGGTGCGCTATCAAAATCACGGTGCGGTTTTTGGTAGCTTCGTCAATGGCATCCTGTACCTTGCGTTCACTCTCGGTATCTAGGGCACTGGTAGCTTCATCAAAAATCAAGATGGGCGGATTTCCTACAATCGCCCGTGCTATACAAAGTCTTTGACGCTGTCCTCCGGATAGGTTTAACCCTTTTATATCCAGCAGTTGATCGTATTTATGGGGAAATTTTTGAATGAACTCATCGGCATGGGCAATCTTCGCCGCAGCAACTATCTCGTCATCACTCAGAGTCTTTTTGCTGCCATAGGCTATGTTTTCCCTTATGGTTTTACTAAAGAGTACGCTATCTTGAGTAACCACACCAAAGAGACTGCGTAAATCATCTAGCTTAATTTGCTTGATATCTATGCCATCAATGAGAATCCGACCCTCTTTTACGTCGTAAAGCCGATTTATGAGGTTTGTAACAGTAGTTTTGCCCCCGCCACTTGCTCCCACAAAAGCTACTTTGCTACCTTTTTGCACTTCAAGATTAAAATCAATTAGCACTTTTTCGTCGGATTTGTACCAAAATCCAACTTTTTGGAAAAGGATCGATTGGCTGAACTCCGGTTTAGATATGGCGTTTTCATCATCCTTAATGGTAGATTCTTGGTTGAGCACCAATGCAATGCGGTCCAAAGATACGGTAGCCTTTTTGATCTCCGTATAAAGCTGGGTAACACTCTTCATGGGGTGCAACATGGAAAACACAGCAAATAGAAAGGCGGTAAAATCTCCCAAAGAAAAGCCTCCGGATGGATCCAAGATCATTCCTCCGCCAATTATTACTACCACCACTCCAGTAACTGCCGAGTTCATTTCTGAAATCGGTACATTCATGGCACTGTATATCTGCGATTTTTGCCATTGTTTCAGGTGTTGACTGTTTATATCGCTAAATACTTTGTATTCTTCATCTTCCTTTCGAAACGCCTTTACGATCTTGATGCTGTTCAGTACTTCTTCAACCACGCTGAACATTGCAGATACCTGGCCTTGAATACGCTGAGAATACTTTTTGATCTTCTTCCCCAAAAAGCTGATCGTAAGAGTAAGTAGCGGCACCACCAGAATACTGTAGGCAAATAGTTTGGCATTTAGATAGATAGCAATGTACATATAAACTATTACAGTACTGATATCGCGAATGCTATCAAACATTGCATTGATGAACTGATTTGATACTATCTCTACATCATTTACCATCCTAACGATGGCATCACCAACCTTGTTCTTGCTAAAAAACTCCAGACTCTGATTGAGATACCGTCTAAACATGTATCCCCGTAAATCTCGAATTGTTCTCCCTCTTAAACGTACAAAAAAATTACGGTTGGCAAAAAACGCAAGATTCTTCAAGAGGATAATAACCACAATGAATATACACAGCAAATACAGTAATGATAGAGAATCACTTACCAACATAACCTGTTTTAGCTTATTCCATAAGGGACTTAGATCGCTTAAAGATCTAACCTGCAATAGCGAACCAAGCTCTGTATAAAAAGCTAGCATCGCAGCCTTTATTGCTCCCAAAATCTCGCCGGCATTATGATACAAAATCTCTGGTTTGTTAGGATTAAATACATAATCGAAGAGCGGAATCAGGATGGTGATGCTCACTCCGCTAAACAAGGCGTACAAAGCCATGGAGATAAGTCCGGCAATGATGTATGGCCAGTAGCGAAACATCATCTTATACAATAGCATCAGATTGGCGCTTCGTTTTGTGCTGTGTTCTTTATTATCCATAATTGCACCAATAAAAAAAGCCAGCAAATGCTGGCAAGAGAAAAATCTGGCACGCCCTAAGGGAGTCGAACCCCTAACCTTCTGATCCGTAGTCAGATGCTCTATCCAATTGAGCTAAGGGCGCACACTGTTTTGTCACGTTTTTCCATAGAGCCTTTTCTGTCAATAAAAATATCGGTAAACGAGAACGGACTGTAGCTTTTCTGAGAATTGCAGCAACTCTGTCAGAAGCTGAGACTTTCTTTGTCACTGGCAATGAATTACAAAATCAACACGGGCGGAAATCAGTTGACTGATCGCCTCGGTCGAATATTTATTTAGAACCAAAGCTCTGCCGGATTTTCCGATCTGAGCCCTTGCCACATCGTTTTTCAGTAAGTAAGTTGCCTTTTTTACGAAAGCATGATTGTCTTCCGCTATCATCAACTCCACTTCGTCGTGCGCATCAAGACTCTGTGCCACGTTGGGAGTGGTGATCACCGGGATGCTGCACGCCATGGCTTCCAGCGCTTTATTCTGGATGCCCGCACTGAAATAAAGGGGAGCAATGAAGATGTCGCTTGCCATCAGTTCTTTGTAAAGATCTTCCACAAAACCAATAACTGAGGTGTTGTTTTGTCCATTTAGGGCTTTGATCTCCGGGGATGGGGCAGCCCCGGCAATGATGAACTGCAGATCCGGAAAATCACGAAGCAAAGCTGGCATGATTTTTTTCGTTACGTTCTGAGCAGCCACGACGTTGTGTGGAACGCTCATGTTCCCGGTGAAAATCAAGCGCTGCTTGAGCTCTGGAGATGCTTCATGTGAGGCTATCCGCACTTGATTGGGTACCACCACGCTACGATGGTGATCCTCCAGACCCAGCTTTTGCAAATCTACCGGCGAAATCACCCAGTTTTCTGTAAACAGATTTGCCGCCCGCATTTCGTAGCGGGCTGTACGGGCAGATTCGATCTTAAAAAACAGTTTGCGAAACCCGCTGAGATGCCCCAAGCTGCGGCTATATTCCAAAGAGATGCAATCTGTGTAATCAAGAATTGCCTTTTTCTTCTTCAGCATCCGGGCATAGGGTACCATCCGAATGAGATGAGTGTATACCAGATCAAAATCGTGCAAGTTGTCAAGTTCCTTAATTTTAGCAAACAAGGCCGGGTTTTTGTAATAAGCCACCTGATATGGGAAATTGGAAAATACATTGGAAGCCATGTTCAGCAAAGCCCGGACTTTGCCATGATGGATGAAGTGGCAATTGGGTATCTCTGTTCTAAGAGCTGCCATGGCTTGCGCATCACTTTTGCTGTCTACCAGAGAAAGCAAATGCACTTCTCCCATCTTCGCCAGTTGCCTCAAAATGAATAGGGTGCGCACTTTGTCTCCCCGATCCGGTGGATATGGAATGCGGGAGCTAAGAAATAGTATCTTCACATCCTCTCCGTGTTCTTAATAATTCTACTCAAGCCAATAATCCATCCTTTATAAGTGCTGCCGGATTATGCTGGACGCCCAGAGCCCGGTGTTTACTAACCAAGAAAGCGCTGCTTAACGGCATCCCCGACACTTTCCAAATCTTTTGCGTCCGACATAAAACCGATAAGAATCAATATCTCTATCCACGTCACAACTGTCAAGCAGTTTGACAATAACTAACTACCACTCATTATCATAACCAATATAAAGAGTCACCGAAAATTGAAGTTTTCAGTGAGGGTTTATAATGGAGCCCAATATCCTACATGAAGACATCGTAGTCATCAAACAGGAGCTTGATTGGGAATTGGCGAATGAAAAGGTCAGTGCAGTCCGTGCTGATGATGGTGTCACACTCAAGAAAGTGGAACTCGATCACGCCAATAAACGTATTATCTTACAGCCATTTAATATAGACTACAAAGTCCAGATATTAGACCCGGATCAGGGTCTCGATATATATCTGATCGGAGTTTTGTCA
>JAJBBD010000232.1 GCA_020532355.1 Candidatus Cloacimonadota bacterium
GATCTGATATTCAGCTACTCACCATCCTATGTCCCTAGCAAGCCTATTGGTATGGATGTCATTCATTCCATTGCCATGGATTACAATATTCCAGTTATGCTCTATGGTGAGACTCCGCAGTTCAGTTATAAACCACAACTGTTCAAAGACGCTGGTCATCTGAACGATAATGGGGCGATGCTATTCACAGATGTATTCGCAGACTCATTAGCTGTTGTTCTGCGTTAGTACAGTAAAATTTCTTGTCTAGCCTAGATCAAGTCATTTTGGTGCAGAGAGCATATATCAATTTCCGATTGGATCAGGGATTATCTGTTCTTCCCTCTGTCAAAGATCAGTAGCGCAAAGACATAGCAGATATTCTTCGTACCTATGATAGCCATGGCTCTATGTGGTTTATGGCATGGTCCGGCTTGGCACTTTGTCTTATGGGATGCGTGGCATGGAGTCGGTCTTTGTATCATCCTTACAAATTGCTGGAGCCGCCTGCGCAGATCGATGGCATCCGGGTGGCTGGATTGAAAGACCTTGCTGCCTTTAAGCTCAACGCGGTCTCAGGCCGAGGAAGCAAGAAGGATTTTTGGGATGTGGAGGCTTTACTTCTGCATTTCACACTGAGGCAAATGCTGGATTTCTTCACTCAAAAGTATCCGATGGCAGAGCTCTGGCATCTCATCAGATCGCTTACCTATTTTCGTGACGCAGATAATGAGCAAATTGAGATCCTCGATCTTCAGGGGCGAAGCTGGGAAGCCGTCAAAGAACGAATCATCAGTGCTGTCATGGATGAGAGAATAATTGAGGATTAGAGATCGCAGAATATGAACACTAAGATAACCATTATTTGATTGAAAAAGGGAGATAGAATGGCTGAATCGAGCAAATTTACCTGGGTCCAAACGCACAAAGAGATCGTGCAGTATCTCAAGAATATGAAGGACAGGCAACCGGAATTGATCGCCGAATTGGAGAAATCTGGGGTTGATGGACTAAATGATCAAGATGTTCAGGGACAGAAGATCAAACTTGAAGAGATAGATCCTTTTTCGTTCTTCTTTTTCATCTATAAATACGGAGATCAAAAACGACTCCAAGTCTTACAGAACATTGCAAAGAGTTTGAATATTCATACTCCAACAGATGTTGAAGGAGTCCCTACTACCTATAACCTGTACATACGAATGTTCCAGGATAAGGCAACGAGAGTAAATGACGAGATCGACCGCTTATGGTCGTTTTTTTTCAAGGCAATTGAGTATAAACTAGAAGATCAAGATTTCGAGGATATTCTAAGGATACCAGGGATGGGAATTATAAAACTGACAGAGGCACTTTTCTTGGTTGATCCTGAACACTTCATGTGTATCGACGCCCAAACAAAACCATATTTGAGAGAAGATCTGCAAATTGATTTGAATTTTGACACATACAGAGGTTATCAGAAGATTCTTGAGACAATCAAAGATAAGTCTGAGATGCCATTTTATGAGATATCCGGTAAGGCTTGTATCAAGTATCAGCAGGAAAATACAGCCTCTTACTGGGTATTCCAATGCAATCCTCAATATTACGATATTGCTGGTGCGTTAGGCACGGAACGCCCAATCAAGTGGAGAGTCGTTGCACATAAGAACAAGATTCGAATTGGAGACAGAGTCATATTATGGGTCACTGGCACTGACGCTGGATGCTACGCTTTAGCAGAAGTAACCTCGGACGTACAAGTCACCACAAGCGACTATTGGGAACAAGGTTTTCGGAAGGATCAGTCTGAGGAACAGCCTGAACTTATGGTCGAGATAACTGTAAGGTATAATCTTGCTAAAAACCCTATACTAAAGTCCAGAATATCTGAAATCCCGGAGTTGACCAACCTAAATGTTGGTCTGCAGGGGACTAATTTCACAGCTACCAAGAAGCAGTATGAGACATTGGAAAGGCTGGCTCAAGCTTCAAGTTCCGAAAAGGGCACCATAAAAGACAGGGAGTTTATGGATAATCCACCAAGACCAAATTTCGAACATAGAACCAAGCATCCGCTCAACCTGATCCTGTACGGCCCTCCTGGCATAGGAAAGACCTATAACACTATCAACAAGGCAGTTGCCATCGCAGACAGCATATCTGAAGAGAAATTGAAGAGAAAATACCTGACTAGGGACGCTCTGACAGCAAGGTACCGGAAATTGGTTGATGAGGGAAGGATCGTCTTCACTACTTTCCATCAGAGCATGAGCTATGAGGATTTCATCGAGGGGATAAAACCAGTCTCCAGAAAGGATGGCTCCCTCAGTTATAATGTGCTGCCGGGTATCTTTAAAACAATCTGTGAGCAATCCTCTCAGGAAAATTTGAGGGCTTTAGTCCCGTATCCCAAGGTATCAATACCCAGAGAGGACGGTATCGCCTCCATCAGTGATCAGGACTTCAGTAGGCTGTATGATGCTTATCTTGAAACCCTGCCTGATGATAGCGAAACTAAACGTTCCAGAGTGATTCTGTACACTGTAAGAGGAAATCCTTTTGATGTTTATAGGACTGCTAACAGGTTGGGTATCATGGTTCGAGCAGGGTCAAAGCGTACACCAAGTCAGATATCAAAAAATGAATTGCTACTGGTTTACAGAAAGCGAAAGAGGCCCAATCTCATATCTTATGAAGAAATTCTGATCGATGAAATCCTGAAACTGCGTAGCGCTGAGCCAGAGCCCTCCGTCGATAACAGTTTTGACCAGGCATACGCCAGACTCTGCTCTGATCTGAAATCTATGCCGGAGCCTGTGATGAAGGTCTGGACGCCCAACGGAACTGAGTTTGGAATATCCCTGAATGGTAATGGCAATCTAACAGTGCATACTGCTCCAGAGTTCAAGCCAAGTGTAACCATAACAAGGCAAAACATCTATTCCCACGCGATTGGAGAGGATGTCCCCCCATACGACAAGGGCTATTTCCTGGGTGTGCTGAGGCTATTGATTGATAAATACGGCTTCGAACATAGTATTCAAGACGCTTTTTCAGGGGCTGGAAACAGTCCGGAAGATTTTGAAACACTCTATGAGCTTCTAATTGAAGAGATCAGAGATAAACTATCCCACAAAGAGAAATATCTCTTGCAAACAAAAATGGATCGTCCGCTGGAAGTAGTCAGGATACTGTCTAATAATACATTGGTTGTCAGCAGCCCGGATAATCGAACCTATGAAATTGACGTGCCGGCATTGCGTAAGTTATTCTTATCGGGAAGAGATCCTAATACTTCTTCAAGTAAAGACATCGATGAGATTACAGGCAAGTGGCACAGTTCCGCATACAGGGCTATATGGAGCAAGATCGTCCAGATATCTGATAGCCTGCAAACTGCGTCTCCTGATGACCTTGTAGCAAACGTGGAAACGAGTGACACCGATGGAATTGAAGAGAGAATCATCGATTCACCTCAAGCACCTAAGGTCCTGATTATCGACGAGATCAACCGCGGCAACGTTTCCCAGATCTTCGGCGAACTCATCACTCTGATCGAGCCGGATAAACGCTCCGGAATGAAGGAAGCCCTGGAAGTGACTTTGCCCTACAGCAAAGAGAAGTTCTCAGTACCACCAAATCTGTATATCATTGGCACCATGAACACCGCAGACCGCAGCGTGGAGGCTCTGGATACAGCCCTCAGACGCAGATTCAGCTTCTGCGAGATGACCCCGGATTACATCCTTCTGGCTGGCAAAGAAGAGCAGGGAATCGATCTTGCCGGCCTGTTGAGTACCATCAACCAAAGGATTGAGGGCTTATTAGATAAAGACCATGCCATCGGACACAGCTATTTCTTGAGGGTAGCTAATGGCGAGAGTAGTCTAAAAGCCGTGTTTTTCGATGAGATTATTCCTCTCCTGCAGGAGTATTTCTATGGCAATTTCGGCAGGATCGAACTGGTACTGGGTAGAGGTTTTGTGAAGTCAAGCCCGGTTACCCAGTCAATTTTTGCTAAACCCTCGCCCGATAATGATGAGTTCAATGACCACGTCCGCTACACCTTGGTTCGCCGGGATGATATGGATGACGATGCCTTCCGGAGAGCGCTGCGGGTTCTGATGAAAGCGAGCGATGAAGCCTAACAAGATCAGCGTGTTCGAGTATGACCGGCTTAAAACAGGCCGCGAGTATAACGGAGTGCCTTTCACAGAGACTCTTCTGGAGTCTTTGGAACGCTTTCACTCCTCCAGTAAGACCCGGTATTACAATCTGATTCACAACGGAGTTGAATTCTGCGAATATGTGGGAGTTATCCAGGTGGATGGCATCCAGATCGAGGTCTTGCCAAAGCTGGATCGCAATGGTGGTGATGTAAATGCTTGGCGGGACTTGCTGATCGGCATGCTTCGGGAAGTTGGTATGTTCAGGGTTTCTGCACCCAGTACCAGTATGCTGACCCTGAGTTCAAACTCGATCCTTGAACTCTATTTCGATCTCTTCATCACAGAAGTGGAATACCTGATCCGCACCGGCCTGATCAAACAATATCGCAGGCAAAGCCTTAACCAGACTTCGCTCAAGGGCTCGCTGGACTTTCCTAGGCATCTGGCCAAGAATCTGGTGCATCAAGAAAGATTCCTCACCAATACCTCCGTGTATGATCAGGATCACGTCTGGCACAGGATAATCAGCCAGGCTGTCACCCTGATCCGCCTGCTCTCCCAAGACACCCAGATCCACAACCGGATTGGAGCTTTGGAACTCAATTTTCCCCAAGTATCCAGCCAAAACATCTCCGAAAGTACCTTCAACAAGCTTGTCTATACCAGAAAAACCGAAGGCTACCGCACCGCGATCGAGATTGCCAGGCTGCTGCTATTGGGCTTTCACCCGGACCTCACTGCAGGGGCAAACACCGTCCTGGCCTTGATGTTCGACATGAACCTACTCTGGGAAAGCTTCATCTATCACAGCCTGAGAAAGCAGTTCCTGGTCAACTCGGCTCCATATTCGGTGAGAGGGCAACACTCCACAGACTTTTGGGCGACAGGATCTTGCAGAAGGTATTTGCGGCCGGATATCTATCTGGAAAACAATGATAATGGATGCAGATATGTATTGGATACCAAGTGGAAAGACGTCGCAGGTGCCGGACCCTCACCTTCTGATCTGCAACAGCTATTCGCCTATTCCCAGTTCTTCCGCTCTGCCAGAAACGCATTGGTGTATCCTGGTCATAACAACAGCGTGCAAAGCGGTAGCTACGCCCTCAGAACAGATTGGGCCGATTCTGTATCTTGTAGCCTTATTCAGTTGGGTGTTGGCTCAAACATCAAGAAATGGCAGGAAACCATCTTTCAGGCTGTTATAGACTGGATGGAAGCAGTGTAAGGAGGAAGATATGTGAAGTGGATTACTTCGTTAGGACAAAATCCCGCATTCTTTAAGGTGTGATATTTCATATTTGATATGCGAAATATGCATGATTGAGATACAAGTCCTTCATATCATGCTGATAGAAAGAAGCGGCATGATCTAAGTGTGCCATAAGCACTTGACCAGTATTACATCATAGTCATCTCATGCTGGGGCTAGCCTTTTTCATTTGCAGAAACCCTGTCAGAATTTGCATTTTTCGGTGATCTAATTTGCAGAAAGCCTGTCAAAAACTACTCAGAGGGGTCTTGGAAAGGATGAGTAAGGATGAGCTACGATGCGACAGTTTGCATTTTTCGCTGCACAATTTGCAGATTTCATTGTCACTTTGCA
>JAJBBD010000233.1 GCA_020532355.1 Candidatus Cloacimonadota bacterium
AAAAGCAGGCGTGTAATTATGCACGGCCTTGAAGTCCAAACCGCCCATAAGATATTAAATAAGTGATAGTTAGTTTATGCGCTTTGAACTCCAATGCCTCAATTGGGGTTATTTCCACGTTCCCCTCCATCCCAAGTGCCATACCCAATTCACTTCTACTAAATCAGGCTATGCTTACATCTGGTTCCCCTCGAGATCATCGGGTGAGACGGGAAGATCTAAAGATGAACATACGCTAATGGTGAGATTAAGTCTTGGAGCTGTCGCATGCATAAAAGGCGGATTCTTGGTTCTTACAGACAGATTTGATGCCGCAGAATTTATTGACAGCTTGGCTGCTTGCAAGTATTTTGCACCAGAGGTGACGATGAGTAAGTTTGTTTATTTATTAATGCTTGTATTGCTTGCTACTAAATTTGGTGCGCTCTGCATCGAACAAGCCCATTTTGGCTTCAATCCCGGTGCAGAGAGGAATTATAAACAAGGTAATTGGATTCAAAGCACTACGGATCTCAGCGAGGGTAGCGGTAAAAGCTGGGATTTTTCTCTGCCGGAGCCGGGTTATGTGTATAATAGCTATCACGAATATGATGGGCACTCAGATTTTCCTACTGCGAACCTTTGCTGCCAATACACGCAGTATGTGATTGGAATCCATGATGAAGGCACTTCTTATCTTCAGAATGATGGTACGGACATCATCACTTTGGGCTATACCGGCAGTCCCAATATGGTTTGGAATCCCGGCATTCCGCATGGCTTGCCGCATACGCTGGGTAAAACTTGGCAAGGCACGCATACATGGGCTTATGGCGCCTACACGGTTAGCGGCAGGGTGCTCTCTGAAGGAAATATTACCATTCCTTTGGGAACCTTTCCCGCCCTATGCGTAAGTTATCACTATGTATCCACATATATAGATTATTATTTGTACCAATGGGAAACCACAGAATATGGCATCGCAGCCTATGTTAGCACTTTAAATGGCGGTATGCTCTATGTACTGGAAGAAGCTGAAGCTAATGGCTCTGCTTTGGAAGATAACCTGGTGGAGGGGGTGCCAGGGCTGAAAATATATCCCAATCCTGTATCAGATAAGATTTGGATAAAAGCACCTGCTCAAGGAAATTGGGAGATCAGTCTGTACGATATTCGCGGTAGAAAAGTTCACACTCTGGGTAACTATATGGCAAAAGGTCCTGCTGAAGCGATGCAAATTGAGCTGGGAAAACACAAGCTTTCCTCCGGACTTTACATTCTGCAGGCATCATTTGAAGGAAAAAAGCAGTGCCACAGAATTGTATTAAAAAACTAAAGCCATCGCATACAAAACTTGCTTCATCTTTAGATTGAGATATAGTGGGGAGTCCGATTGGAATAACGATGATAAAGCTCTTGTAAAAATTAAAGCACTCATTCCGCTTATATGAACACATTTTGTTATGTTACAAGTCGATTCCTCATTCAAATTGAGTCCTGTTCAAGATTTATCTTGACGGGAAACAAGTACTGAATAATATTCACCGTTAAATCTCAAAAATCCGAATATTATGATCTTTAAAGGAGATTAATTATGAAGCAAATTCGCAATTTAGCGCTTCTAATGTGTATGGTATTAATAGCCGGACAGCTTTTTGCCGGCGGCTTTGCCCTCACCGGAGTAGGCTCCAGAGCTACTTCCATGGGCGGTGCTTTCCGTGGTTTGAGTGATGACTCCAGTGCGATGTATTGGAACCCTGCCGGCTTAGGCTTTATGGATGAAAATTCCGTCTCTTTGGGCGGTACTTTCATTATGCCATCCGCCAAATGGGATCCCAGCGGCACTACCGTGACAAACATTCCCGGATTTACCGCTAAGGAATATGAAGCCAACAAGAAAGTGGTGGCATTTCCCAATGCCTTCCTCACTATGGCAAAAAACCCGCGTCTGAAATATGGCTTAGGCGTTTATGTGCCATACGGTTTGGGCACTACTTGGGATGCCTACAAAATGCCCGGTGCGCCTTACGTGTATGATGACGCTGCCAGCTTTCCCGAAGAAGAAATGATGAGCAGCATTGCCGTGATTGATATGCATCCTTCAATTGCCTACCAAGTATTACCCAATCTCTCGGTGGGGATGGGTATGAGCGTAATGTATGGTACTATCGATATTACTCAATTGAAGTTCCCCAGCAGTACCGCAGCTCCGATGAGCATTGACCTTTCAGGAACCGGGATCGGCGTTGGCGCAAATATGGGCGTGTTGTTCAAACCTACGCGCTGCGTCGCCATCGGTCTTTCCGGTAAACTACCGAGTTCCATCGATATGGAAGGCGATATCAGCATGCACCTTTGGGCACCGGCAAATCCTGATGGCACTCCGGCCGCGAAGTTAGGGGGAAAATCTGATATCGACGCCACGCTGGACCTCCCAGGAGATATCGGCATTGGCATCGCCTATACCAAATTTGAGAATCTGACCCTTACCATGGACTATGCTTACACCATGTGGGAAAGCCTTGATGAAGTGAAAGTAAAAATCAAAGATCCCATCATTATCGCAGATTCCAATAATCCCTATGCGGAAGTTCCGCTGGCCTTCAAATGGGAAAACACTCATCGCGTAAGCCTTGGCGCCGAGTACCAGATGGGTATGAATAAATATCGCTTGGGCTTCTTCTACGATCAGACACCTATTCCCAAAGCAACTCAATTGCCCACTCTCTCCGACGTGAGCGACAAATTTAGCAGCAACATCGGTTGGGGTATTGATCTGGGTAATATCGGCATCGAAGCCAATGCTCAATGGGTGATGTTCACAGAACGTGAAATCAAAGATTCTGAACAAACGGCAACCAATATGCCCGGTAAATACAATTCCAATTCCATCTCAGGAAATATCGGTCTTACATACAGATTCTAAATTTCTGTGTGTTGCTAAGGAAAGGCTGCCCCATTGTGAGGCAGCCTATTTTTGTGTAGTTTCAAACCAAATAAGATACTACTTCAGATAAAAATACGCCGTAAGGGTAACGCTGATGCTCTTTTTGCGGGTACTGGTGTTATATATGCCATAATCCGAAACATCTGTGGAATAGGGCTCGGTAATCTGAAATACTCCGGCCCGGGCTTCACGCATCTTACCCAAACTGGTATTTGCAGATCCGGATATTTCTTTGGCGCGCGCCAACGCATCTTCTGTTGCAGCCGCAAGCAGCTCTTGCTTGAGCTCGGGAAGTTTGCTATACAGATATTCCAAACGGCTGTTAGATAGCACCATGCCCCGTTCGGCAACAAAATCCGGATTAAGCGCTAAATCCTCTATTTTGTCCAATTTATCTGAAAGAACAAAGATCTCCTGATTGAGGTTGTAACCAATCATCGCACCATAGTTGTCGTAGCGGGGATAGCTGGAAACTGGTTGCACGCTAATTTCTTCTTCATCCAAACCTTGTTCTATAAAATACTCTCTAAAAGCTTTTACGTCTCTGTTCATAGCCTTATATCCGCTATTCAGCTCGCCGTTACCTACGCTTTTTTGCAGAGAGATATTCCACTTAACCAAGTCCGAATTGAATAGTTTGCTGGAGTACCCTACTACCCGCAGACTGGTTTCGGCTTTTCTGCTTTGCCAAAAGAAGATGCTAAAGATGCTGATGCCCACTATAAAGGCAATACTCAATAAAGCATAAGTGTTTTTAGATTCCTTCATCCATACCAGTATGCCGGCAATCAGAAGACCTGCGATTATTACGATAAATAGTGACATTTATTACCTCCCATGAATAATGCTGATGTTATAGAAGCCCCCATCTGCGGCGAAAAAATAGCTCCAAACAGAAACTGAGAATGAATAAAGCAGGAATATACCACATTTTATAGAGGTTGATCTCGCGTCTAAGAATCTCTTGCTTTAGCACAGGAGCTAAAGCTTGATGCTTGTCTATCTCATTAATGGGAATGATCTTTCCCCTACTTTGATTGGCAAGGAATCCTAACAATGGTAGGTTAAATCCAAAATCCCGCGCTTCAACCGACATTTCGGAAATGGCAAAACTGCCTTTGCTGCTCTTATCACTTGCTGCTTCACTGATCTCAAAACGATAGTCGCCCGCATGCGAAAGCTCGGTGGAAAAAGTGTATTCTTCATTGGAACGAATCATAAAATCCTGAATTAACAACTTGCCATCGGCATCAAAAATGCTAATCTTGGGGTTTTTATCCAAATCGTGACTGCGGATCTCGTCTTCTGCCCTGAGGCGGATCACTACATTTTCACCTTGCATATAGCTGTTTTTATAGATAGCGCTATAGCTGCCTAATGCCTTGTTGCTTAACCAAGTAAGGATATTAACCACCATCTTTTGATAAGCTGCATCGCTGCTTTGCAATTGCCATCGCCACAAATTTAGGAAGCAAAAAGAAAGTGCCCGGGAATTGGCGCTGTGCCTAACCGCAATGCCGGGTGTTTTTTGGGGATTGTTCATCACAGCTAAAAGCTCGCTCCCAGCCGCAACTGAAGTATAATAGTAATCCAGAGGAGGAAGCTTGCTAACTTCACGTTTCAACGGCGAGAGCATAGGATACATCTCTGCAGCATCACTGAGCTGAACAAAACCCTGATAAGGGCTTATGATATTTGAGCGCATTAGCGGTAGGTATTCGGATAGCTCAAGTATCGGCAAACCTTGATATAGTAAGCCTGCACCACGTTTCAACCTATCTTCAATATAGCGGCGGGACTGAGCATCCAAGCGCAGATTGCCATTGTTTATAATCACAATCACTACAGGTTGCTCATCTGCCGGAAGAGTAACTTGCTCTTCACCTCGATAAACAACTCCGTTACGCAATTGATACGAAATACTTTGCCAGCGAGGATTTGAGGCTACGGCATCCAAAATAAACTTGTTGTCCCAACCAGGTGCATCACTAAAAACTACAATGTGTTCCTTTTCGGATAAAACCTCGATGGCACCGGGATAGACATTATTGCCCAAACGCTGTTCCTTATCAAGTGGCTCTACCTCAACACGGTAGTTAAAGAAGCCGGTTTGAGGAAACCTGTAATCGAACTCGGCAATCTCTTCAACCCCCGATTCAAGATTCAAATTCTTGCTGCTAATGCGGTTCTGTGCCAGATACAGATTTACTTTTGCGGGTCCACTATAGTCTGTGGCAAGTACCTTGGCTCTTAATATTGTGCTCTCATTGCGATAGGCATAGCGATTTGTATGCAGTCCGGTGATTGAAAGATCCCCATAAACATAACTGGTGGTATCGGCAAGAGCCAGTATCGGAATTCCTAAGCGAGATACAAGACTGTAATCTCCATCCCTAAACCATCCATCTGAAGCTAAAAGGATGGCTTGAATTTGGCTGATATCTTCTTTCTTGCTTATCTCTTGAAGGCTTTTGCCCAAAAGACTATTCTCTGCTCCGCCCTCAATGCCATCGGCGAAATCATATTGAGCAATCTTGTATCCTTCATCTTTATACCGGGCTATTAATAGTGACATTGGCTCATACAGGCTCTTTGCTTTGCTAATTCCTTCGGTTTGAGTTTCCATAGAATGGCTAATGTCTTGCATAACAAGAAGTATCGGCTGCTTTGTGCGCTCCCTACTAAAATACAGAATGGGGCTAAGTAATATCACAAGTAGGATAAATAAACTAATAAAGCGTAAGCCAAAAAGCAGAATCAGGCGCCTCCGCACCTGCGTAGGACGGCTTTTATAATACAGCACCGCTGTGATTACTAAAGATATTATCGCTGCAAATACAAAAAGCATTAGAACCAAATTCTTAGGGCTGTGCCAAAAGAAATACCTTTAGATTTGTATCCGGGAAAAAGGCTATCATAGCTTTGAATTGCAAGGTTGATTTCGCTTGATTTACTTTTCAGTCCAAGCCCGTAAGACACTTTCAATGGATTGCTGCTGTTCGGTAAAGAAATACCCAATGAAAGCGGTAAGAACGGGGTAGGCATGAAACCTGCCCCAAAAGAAAGGCGCCCGACCTTGCTGCTGTTAACGGTATTGCTAAATCCTTGTACCCAATCCGCAGACAAAGTGGCATACTTGTGCTTAACCAAGGCGGCAAGACGCATCTCAGTGCCCAAATTAGTGGTAAAAGCTCCAGATTTATAGCGTTCATTGCCCTGAGTAAAAATATCCGTATCGGCATTACTAATATAAACACTATCGGCAGAAGCGTAATAATGAATTATGTCCTTGCTCAATCCCCATTTGATGAATCCCGCAATATTATCTACGGTAATACCGGTCTCAAGCCAAGGCGTGATTTCGCTATATAAGCCCAACATTCCCTTAAACCCGGCTCCCAACACACCGGTGCGCAATTCTATATCCGAATCTAGGCTAGCTCCTTCATCTTCGGTACTCCTGAATAGAACATCGAACTTGTGGGTTTCTACACAAGCGATACCGGTAAGGAGGCTGGCGGCAAATCCAGCTTTTATCTGAGGTATGTTTTCTGGTATATAGGGTACTATTATATCGCCAATTCCGTAAGTAACATCAATATACGAAAGCGCAGAGGCATTATTGGTATCTTTGTTAAACCTGTATTCCTCTTCGGTATTGCCATAGAGGGCAAGGCGAAGAAAATCTTCAGAAAGCATTCCCTTGCCGTGAAAGTGACCAGACGCCGAAATAGCCGTGTTACCCATCGTTACGCCAATCAAACTGATATTGGCGGTCGAGTTGAAATCTATGCTACCATCCATATCTTTAAGGATGCGCTCTTTGCCTTCTGCATTTAGAGTATCTGCGCTAACAAAGAAATTGTATGTATCCAAATCTAGGGCATTATTGCTTATCTGAACGCCGCTATTCCCCAGAGGTAGCCAAATATCGCTATCATTGTTGGCACTGAGTTTTGCCGGGTTCCAGTAGTTTGCTTCAACTCCATTGGCACGAAGCATATAGCTATCGGCAAAGAAGAATGATTTGGCAGAAGGTGTGGCAAAAGCAGATACTGCCATTATACTAATTACTGCAAAGCTAATTATCTTCTTCATCTTACAACTCCGATCCATTAATTCTCAGTTTGCCACGCAGCGTACTTTTGATTGCCATAAAGTCTGCACTACTGGCTGTGATTTCCACTAAACCTTGAGATGCCTCAAAGATAAATTCCCATTTAAGATAGATCTGTTCTCCACTAAAGAAATCCAACTCTTGTTTGCTTAAAACAAGAGGTTCCAAGTCGTTTTGCCAATCTGGAGCACTTTGAGCTGAAGCCACCTCAATTTCTTTATAGAAAGCATAGCTCAGACTGTCTTCCGGATCGATCTCCTCATCTACACTAAAATATGCCTTTACCTTACCTCCCACCGGAATCTTATTCCATACCTTAAACTCCAAACTGGCAGATTGAAGGTCTTCGGAGATGTATTCTTTATTATCTTCGCTTATATTGATCTTAATCGCATCCTCCACCATCACGGGGGATTCGTGAAGAGTAAAGCGGAACGGTGCATCTAAAACATAGTTTGCCACAAGCGTATCATTTTCTCGCAGAGTTCCCGCTCCGGATGCTGAATCCACTAAAAACATAGCATCTACAATCTGAATACTTTCGGGCATAATTTGCATTAGCCTGCTGAGTCCTTCATCAAAAATCAAGCTCGTTACCACCGCTCCTTCAGAATTAGCCGCACTGATGCGATAATTGTTTCCATTAGGGTCCACAATCTGCTTTCTTTCTACCACGTCACCTCTTCTAGCTTCAAAAAAGCCTATAAACTCGCAATCAAAGCCTATATTATTGGTAACATCTATTTCCAGATGCGCATCGCTTAGCGTGATAGCCTCATCCACATTGCTTGGATAATCGATATCGATACTTGAAGAATAGTTATTCATGGAAATTTCAAAGTCGTGAAGAATGCCTTGAAATACTTCAAACAACAAAGCTCCGCTTAACTCTATATCAAACAGCGCAAGAGGAGTACCATCTGGTAAAGACGAGCTTGCAAATATCGATACTTCCAGATCGGTTAGAATGTCGGGACTATCCAACTCCCCAATCACGCAACCAGTTAGGTCTATATCTTGCCATTCCTCATTGTCATCATAAGTTACTTGCAAGGGGTTTCCATCTATTGTGCTAATATCAGTAAATGTAATGCGCAATTCTTCAGTCTGCGGTACTACATTGCTAAAACGTATTCTCATTATTCCGGATGAAAACTTCCCATAACTTAGTTCTGCTGACCCTCCGCTATCTATAAAACCAATCTCTTCCGTAATATCCATACCGGAGATAAGCGGTACCTGTTCATCCAAATTGGGATGCATTTCCACTGTGCCAACTTCAGGAGTATCTACTTCTCCAGAACCTATGAGATGCAACACTTGATTTTCTCCAATCACGATATTCACGCTATCGACGAGATCGGATATGAAATACTCCTCGTTTATAAGTGGAATCGCCAAATCTACATCCCATGTGGGCAAGGATGGCTTCTCCACTGTGCAGGCTACAATAATAAGTAAGATGCCAAGTGCCAATACAATAAAAGCTTTCATAGGACTTCCTTCACTCCGGCGTGCAAGCCGAGTATTTTAATGTTGTGTTGCCGTAATTAATCCGTTTCAAAGGCTTAGTTCAAGAGCCCTATGGGCACGTAGTAATTGCAATTCGCAAGTAGTTAGATGTTGTTTACGAGACGGATTGTGCTCTATCTCACGGCGTAGAAGCGCTTGTTTAACCAATTCTCCAAACGCTGGATGGTATGGTCCGGCTACCACCTCGCTTATATTCAAGTTAGACGGCAAACCATATTTGATGATTCGAATGTTATTGGCTTTACATAGTTTTGTAAAATCTGCACAAATATCTATGGCTGATTTTAGACTTAGCGGTTGATATCTATCTTCCAAATACATCTTTTCGAGCTTTGTGCCTCTAATTACAATTGTGGGATACAACCTCAGTAGATCCGGCCTCAATTCACTTAAAACCTGTAAATTGTACCGGTGGCTTTTGATATTGCTACCCGGAAGACCGGGCATCAATTGCACTCCCATTTCAAATCCGGCTTTACGCACAGCATTCGCTGCCTGAATTGCTTGAACTGAAGTATAATTTCTTCCGGTTGCATTCAATACCTCATCACAAAAGTCTTGAATCCCCAGCTCGATAGTAGCTACCCGATGACTTCGCAAGCGATTAAGTGTAATCTCATCAATATACGCTGGATGCGTACTAATCCTCAAGCCATCCCCATCTTCCAGAACTTCTTGCATGGCAGAGAGATACTCTATTTGCTCATTTACTGGGAGAGCAGTAAAAGTTCCCCCATAAAAAGCTACTTGTTTTGGCTTTGGGGAGTTTCGTTCAATAAAAGCCGCTACCTCTACTCTTGCTTCCTGCAGGTTAAAAGCCCCGGCTCCGGTTATTTTATGTTGATTGCAATAAACGCATGCACTCCGGCAACCCCGCATTGGTATAAATAGCGGATAGATTAGGCTCTTATCCTGTTTTTCCATTTATTCTTCTTTACTAATCTTCATTGGGCGAGCAATATAGCTGGTATGTAATAGCTTACGCGCCTTGGCGCTGTTTGGCTCACCAAGAAAATCTTTATATAGGTTTTGGATGGAGGGATTGTTGTGCGATTCCCTACGTTCGGCATGTTCATCTTCTTTATACAATCCTTTGGCTCGCGCGGCACGCACTCTGTTTGTGCTACGGTAGGGCTGTCCGCCTCCACCTACACAACCGCCGGTACACGCCATTACTTCCACAAAGTGATAAGGTGGTTCTTTCCCTGCTTCTTTGGCAGTGCGAATCTCATTCATGAGTTTGCTCACATTACCCAATCCGGATGCTACTCCGATGCGGATTTCTTTGCCTAAAATCTCAATCTTGCCTTTTTTGATTCCCTTAGACCCACGCACAAAATCTATTTTCGGACTTGGCAATTCCGAACCTGTTGCCAGGTAGTATGCCGTGCGTAATGCAGCCTCCATCACTCCACCGGTGGCGCCAAAGATGGTTCCCGCTCCGCTATATTCGCCCAAGGGATTATCGACAGCGCCATCTTCAAGTTTTGCCAAATCTATTCCTCTGGTTTTAAGCATGCGTGCCAGCTCGCGGGTAGTGATGGTAAGATCCACGTCCTTGTGTCCACTGGCATACATATCTTCCATGCGTTCAATTTCATACTTCTTTGCTGTACATGGCATTACAGATACCAGAAAGATCTTATTCGGATCAATTCCCTTCTTTTGTGCCCAATAGGTCTTCACCATAGTCCCCACCATCTGATGCGGGCTTTTGGAAGAAGAAAATTGAGGAATGAGATCACTATGGAACTTCTCTAAAAAATCTACCCATGATGGACAGCAAGTTGTGATGAGGGGAAACTTTTCCGGATGATTCTTAAAGATGTGCACAAATTCCGTTGCCTCTTCCATGATGGTAAGATCTGCTCCGAAATTTGTATCGAAGATATACTGAAAACCTAGTTCACGTAAGGCTGTGTACATCTTGCCCTTAACATTCGTACCGGGTTTGTAACCAAATTCTTCCCCCAAAGCCACTCTAACCGCCGGTGCCTCTTGGGCCACCAATACCAAATCCGGATTGTCCAATGCTGCCCACAAGGCATCCGAATCGTCACATTCATAGATAGCCGCAACCGGGCAATAAGCGCTGCACTGACCACACTTTACACATTCACTCTCCTCCAGAGAACGATCAAAAGTGGGACCTACATAGGTTTCAAATCCACGATCGCTGCTTTGCAAAGCATGAACGTCTTGAATCTCATTGCATACATAAGTACAGCGTCCGCATTGGATGCAATAAGATGGATCCAAAGTTATCGCTAGCGAGGATTCGTCGCGTCCCTTATATTTCCGTTTTACTTTTTTTAGGTGCATGTGGCGAATCGCTAGTTCCTGAGCCAAATCCTGCAATTCGCACCGTCCATTTTTGATGCACTCGGGACAGTTATTGGGATGGTTGGAAAGAATTATTTCTAAAGCTTCCCGCCTCAAATCCAAAAGCTTTTTGCCGGTGGTTTTAATCTGCATTCCTTCTTCGCAAGGAGTGGAGCAAGCTCTTACCGTGCGACCGTTAACTTCCACCATGCACACTCCGCAGTTGCCAAAAGCTGGCAAATCTTCATGATAGCAAAGATGTGGCACAGGATATCCGGCTTTTGTGCACGCATGCAAAACCTTCGTATTTTTCAACACCGAAGTGGCTTGACCATTTATATATACAGTTATCATGTTATCCCCTTGAGAACATTTTAGTAGTTAAGGTCACATTGCTGAAGATATTAATTTATGTCAAGCGTGGCTTAGATAAGTTTTGGACCTTACGATCACAATATTGAGGATAATTGTGCACAATGTAACATAGTTATACTTGTTTCTAAATACTTAAAGAAACCGTTGCACATTCATATATGGTAGATATTTTGGCACATGATCTCGGTTTGGTGAGCTTTTGATCGTAGCTATGTCCATCCACCACCCTTGTAGTATGGATCTTTGCCTCATGCCCGGATTATTCTGCGATCTTTTAACCCAATTGAGGCATTGGAGTTAAAAGCGCATAAACTAAACTATCACTTATCTAATATCTTATGGGCGGTTTGGACTTCAAGGCCGTGCATAATTACACGCCGGCTTTTGAAGTCCATGAGGCTTATTAAGTTCAATATCAGCAGGAGCTTGGCAGCCCATTTCCGGGTGCCCCCTACAGTAAACACTTGAATGAATATCAGATCGCTTACACTTTTATAAAATAGGCTTTAGGATATTTCCCGTAAGACTCAGCTACAAGCGTCCTAACTAAATAGTGGAGAAAAGAGCTGCTCAAACGGTTAATATTACCGAAATGACTGATATAAACACATTGCATGCACCTACTCGAACCGAAAGAGAGCCTTTTTTATGCTCCTAGATTATCAAGCTCTAAATACCAAATTTTTGCTATTTATACACCAAGTTCTCTGCCATTGAATTAAGCTGACACTAGCGATAATTCATCTTGCCCTCATCCTGCACTTACTGCATAATCTTGGCTTGAACTATACGTAAAAGATAGTATAAGCAATGGGATATACATGGCACTTGAGGCTGAAGCATAAACCGCTCATAAAGATTTGAGTGTTTCTATGGATATAATTGCGGAAATTGTTTGACAGAATAGCATAGATAATTAGTATGTATTATTAAAGGACAGTTCAAATAGCAGAATAAGGAGAATAAATAATGGCGGTAAACACAAAAACAGAATACGCCTTGCGAGCATTAATTGAAATCTATGAGCATGGGCATATTTCCGCTCAAAAGATTTGTGAAGCCCAAAAGCTCCCCAAAAAATACATAGAACATCTTTTAGCAATGCTGAAAGGTGCGGGATTGGTAAATAGCAATCCGGGCAGTTTGGGGGGTTATTCTTTGGCAAGCAAACCTCAGGATATTCTCTTTTCCGATATTCTAAAAGCAGTTGAGGATGATAGTTTTAATACTGCTTGTACCGAATACAATAAAAAAAACTGTTTGGGTGAAACTTGCCCTCTCAAACTGTTTTTTGAGCAATTAGAAAATAAATTACAGCAGGTTTTCAGCTCTTACACACTGCAAGATATACTGAAAATCTGGCAAAGGAACGATACATGAAACCCGGATCCATCTATTTGGATAATTGCGTAAGCAGCCCTGTGGCACCTGAAGTAATCGATGCCATGATGCCCTATTTTACAGAGAAATTTTGGTTCCCCGGAAACTTTATCAGTACGGGAGAAAGTACCAACGACGCCTTGTCTGGATTTTCTACAATCATCGCCAAATCGATGGGGGCAAATCCAGAAGAAATCCACTTTACTTCAGGCGGGACTTTGGCAAACAACATTGCCATCAAAGGCTTGGCAAGTTCGCTAAAGCGCGGACACGTAATCTGTAGCGTAGTAGATTATCCCGATCTACTCACCAATGCTGCCTGGCTGGAAAAACAAGGGTTTAGCGTTAGTTACTTAACTACAGATGCAGAAGCTCGCATCGATCTGGATCAGTTGAAGGCAGAGATAAGATCAGACACCGTATTGTTTATGACTACTGCGGTGAATCATGTGGTGGGAACAATACAGCCGCTAAAGCAAATTCATGAGATTCTCTCACAAGCACCAAATAAGATTTATTTCCACGTTGACGCCGGTCAAGCCTATGGTAAAATGCCACTTAACGTAAACGACTATGGCATAGATACAATGAGCGTATCTGCCCACAAGATCCACGGTCCGCAAGGTATTGGTGCACTCTATGTGCGAAAGGGAACCAGATTGGGGCAGGTAATACACGGCGTCAAGAGAGTGGACGGCTTGCAGACAGGGGGGCTCTCCATAGCACTCATTGCCGGATTTGCCAAGGCAGTGGACTTGACTTTCACGGATTTGGAAGGTACCATCAAACACCTGCGTGAACTCTCGGACTATCTGTATGCCCAATTGCAGGCTAAGATTGAATATATTGAGCTCAATGGCGCAAAAGGTGAGGGTCGCGCATCTCACAATATCAATATCTCCATCGATTACATCGAAGGAGAAGCCATTACAATGATGCTGGATATGTATGGTATTACGGTTGCCACCGGTTCTGCATGCGCATCTCAAGGCTTAAAAGCAAATTATGTGTTGATGGCAATAGGCAAAAATCATGTGCAGTCTCATGGTTCGATGAAATTTACTGTAAACCGCTATAATACAAAAGAACAGATCGATTTTGCGGTGGATAAATTGGCGGAGATCACCGCTGAATTGCGTCAGCGTAGTCCACTATATAACGCTTTGAAAAATCAGGAGAAATAAATGCAATACTCACAAAAAGTTCTGGATCACTTCATGCACCCGCATAACGTTGGTAAAATGGAAGATGCCGATGTTTCGGCAACAGAAGGCAGTCCTTCCTGTGGGGATCAGGTTACCGTGTATCTGAAAGTAAATAGCGAAAGCAAAGTGATAGAAGATATCAGCTTCCTCTCTTATGGCTGCGCATCAAACATTGCCACTGCATCAATTATTACAGACCTTGCTAAAGGCAAAACCTTGGATGAGGCAAAACAAATATCCTGGCGCGATGCCATGGAAGCTTTGGACGGGTTACCCCCTGTAAAAGTACACTGTTCGGTGTTGGCTGCAGATACTTTGCAAACAGCAATCTCAAACTATGAAATTGCGCATGGCTTGAAGAAAGTGCCCAATTTTAGCAAAGAAACCATTCTGGAAGAACTCAGAAAGATAATCTACCCTAAGGTTGGTGAAGATATCATTAGCCTCAAGATGGTAAAATATGTTGGTTTTAACGATGGAGAAGTACTTATAGATATGAATATGCTGAGCTTCGATAGCTGGCGAGATAACGTAGCAGAAGAGATTCATGAACACTTGGAAAAGTATCCCGAAGTGAAAAATATCCAGATTAACTTTCCCTAATGCTCGTGAGTTAAATATAGGGTATGACGTAAATCTTAGAATAGAGTCGTACCCTTTTTTTGTATAATTTGGCTATGCGCATTAAACAATTATCTTGCCAATTTGTACGCCATCTGAGATTCTGACATCAAATAATAAAATTAGGGAGGTAACCGTGATATTGTATTATAAGGTTTCTGGGCAGCGTTTTGTTCCGGTTCTTAATTGGGATGAATCCTTCTGGGTGCATCTTGAAAATCCTGATTCTGAAGAAATGAACGCCGTGTTATCCAGATACGACCTCCCCGAAGATTTTATTACCGACCTCCAAGATGTAGATGAAAACTCGCGCATGGAATATGATGAGGGAGCAATGCTCATTATTTTGCGCGTTCCGCTCTACTATCGGCACCGCTCTGCCAGCGTAAGTTTTGCTACAGCACCATTGGGCATAATTGTGGTGCAAGATAAAGTGATAACCGTCTCATTTTATGAAAATGAGATCCTTACTCAATATCTGGATGGCAAACACCGACCCTTCCGGATTACACAACAAAGCTTTATATTGGCTATCAACCTGCGCACGGCTATATACTATCTGAAGTTCTTGAAAGAAATTAACCGGCGTACCAATAATATCGAAAGTGAATTGCACCAATCCATGAAAAACAAAGAACTTATCCGCCTGTTGAGAATGGAGAAATCGCTGGTTTTCTTTAATACATCACTAAAAAGCAACGAGATTATTCTGGAGCGAATGCAACGCTCACGCTGGCTACAAGATGATCCCGAAGCAGAAGACCTTATTGAAGATGTGATTATCGAAAACAAACAAGCTATCGAAATGGCAAACATCCATAGCAGCATTCTCAGCGGTATGATGGATGCCTTCGCTTCAATTATCTCAAATAACCTGAATGTGGTAATGAAATTCCTCACTTCCATCACCATCATATTGGCTTTGCCAACCCTTATTGCCAGCATCTACGGAATGAATGTGGAACTGCCCATGCAACGAAATCCCTATGCCTTTTTGATAGTAATGGGACTTTCAGTGTTGCTCTCGGTGCTTTTAGTATTTATCTTCATTCGTAAAAAGTACTTTTAGGAGACATCATGTACCTACTTAATGTAACCGATAGTTTTTCCGCAGCACACCGCCTATGCGGATATAAAGGAGCTTGCTCTAATCTACATGGACACAATTGGAAAGTGCGTGTGGGTATTGCCTGTGAAGATTTGGATGATATAGGTATGGCATTGGATTATGGCATCATCAAAGGGATTCTAAAAGATATATTGGATATGTTCGATCATGAGTATCTTAACGATCTGCCCTTTCTGAACGGCTCTAATCCAACCTCCGAAACATTAGCAAGACTCATATATAAAGAGATAGAAAAAGGGTTGAAGGATTATTCGGCTCATATTAAAGAAGTGGAAATCTACGAATCCGAACGCAGTAGCGTGATCTATAGCAATGCTTAGAATAATAGACTCATATTACGTAAAAAGTGCGGTAGAACCAAGTGACTACCCTGCATCTGCATATCCCGAATTTGCTTTTGCCGGAAGAAGTAATGTGGGTAAATCGTCTTTAATTAATCTACTTACCAATCATCACGGCTTGGCAAAAACTTCAGGAACTCCCGGTAAAACCAGGTTGCTCAATTTCTTCCTTACCCGCTACAAAATAGATGATAACGTTGAAACAGGCTTTATGCAGCTTACCGATCTACCGGGATATGGCTTTGCGGAAGTAAGCCAAAAAGAACAGGAAAAATGGCGCCGCATGGTGAGTAAATACTTCGAACAGCGTCAGCAACTGCGCAGCATGTTCGTGCTTGTGGATATTCGCCATCCCGCCGATAAGAAAGACATCATGATGCTGGAACTATTGCGCTTACGAAACATCAATCACTGCGTTATAGCCACTAAAGCAGATAAAATCCCCAAAACTAAGCATAAGAAAGTGCTTGCCGAACTCAAGAAAGGATTGGGGCTTAAAGATGAGCCGATTTATCCGGTTTCTACCTTAAAGAATACTGGCATCACTCAGATAACGGATTTCTTGCAGAGTAGATTGTAACGCAAAGCTATGCAGAATCTCTATGATCTCATTGTGATCGGAGCAGGACATGCCGGTGTGGAGGCTGCTCTTGCCTCTGCCCGACGTGGATTGAATACTGCTCTATTTACCATTAAGTTGGAAGCTATCTGCCGTATGAGCTGTAATCCCTCAATTGGAGGTCCAGCCAAAGGACATCTTGCCCGTGAAATAGATGCTTTGGGCGGAGAAATGGCACGTGTGGCAGATCTCAGCGGAATACATTTCCGCATGTTGAACCGCAGTAAAGGTCCAGCCGTTTGGGCACCACGAGCCCAGAACGACAGAAACCGTTATAGCCAGATCATGCGTGAAGCAGTGGAAACAACTCCTAATTTACATCTGATTGAAGCAAATATCGCACAGATTCTTGTGGAACAAAACCAGGTAATTGGATGTGTGAGCGAAATAGGGCATTCTTATTATGCCGCCAAAATAGTTATCGCCAGTGGTACTTTTTTAGCGGGACGCATCCACATTGGCAAAAACAGTTATAAGGGTGGTCGCAGCGGCGAGCCCTCCTCAGATGAACTATCACGCAATTTAGCAGAGATGGGGCTTAAAGTATTGCGCTTTAAAACCGGTACCCCTCCACGAGTGGATTTGAACAGTCTTGATTATAGTAAATTGGAGACTCAATCTGGAGATGCAGATCCCAGTGGCTTCTCATTCTATCGAAACATCCAACTCCGTAATGTTGTAAACTGTTATCTCACACACACTACTTTAGAGACACACCAAATAATCCGGGAGCACTTGCATGAATCTGCTCTTTATGGAGGTGTAATTAAGGGTATTGGACCTCGCTATTGCCCCTCAATAGAAGATAAGATTGTAAAGTTCCCATCGCGTGAGAACCATCATGTATTTATCGAACCGGAAGGCGAACACACAAGCGAAGGCTATGTAAATGGCATATCCACCAGTTTACCAACTGAGGTTCAAGAACGGATGGTACACAGCATCCCCGGCTTGGAGAAAGCACGCATCATGCGTTATGCTTATGCCATCGAGTATGACTATGTGGATCCTTCCGAAATATACCCCTCATTGGAGTGCAAACGCATTAGAGGTTTGTATTTAGCGGGTCAAATAAACGGCACTTCAGGCTATGAGGAAGCGGCTGCACAGGGCATGATGGCGGGAGTAAATGCCAGTTTGGCTTTGGAAGGAAAAGATTCGCTAATCCTTTCTCGCAGCGAGGCATATATTGGCGTCTTGATAGATGACCTGGTGAGTTGCGGAACTAATGAGCCCTATCGTATGTTTACCTCGCGTGCCGAATACCGCTTGCTTTTGCGTCAGGATAATGCCGATGAACGGCTGATGCCATTGGGCTACAAACTGGGATTGGTTTCTGATTCTAGATGGCAGGCGTTTCAAAGCATGAAGAGGATAAAAGAGCGTGAACTTGACATTTTGAGAAGCACCAACAGCCTTATACACCCGAATTTGAAAGAACCAGCCAAGTTTGCCATGCTTCTAAAAAGACCGGAAATACATTTGGAAGATCTGCAAAATTATGGCTATAACATACCTGCGGATTTCACTCCCGATATTCGCAGACGCGTAGAGCTAGAAATAAAATACTCCGGTTACCTGAACCGGATGCACGAAGAACTTGCCCGCCACAGAAAGGCGGAACAACATCTTATTCCCAAAGACATCGATTACTTCAAGATAAACAGCCTGGCATGGGAAGCTCGCGAAAAACTCGCCCGCATCAAGCCGCTCAGCATCGCACAGGCTATGCGCATCCCAGGTGTGAATTACACCGACACATCAGCCCTGTTGATTTGGCTGAAAAAGCACTACAACAAGGCGGAGGAGCATACCAATTAAATCCTCTGCCGGGGAGTTTACACATGAATAGATACGCTGTAATACCTGCCCGTTATGCCTCAACTCGTTTCCCTGGAAAACCTCTGGCACTGCTTGCAGGAAAACCAATCATCCAACATGTATGGGAGCGAGTACACAAATCCGGCATATTTAATGATGTTATCATTGCCACCGACGACCTCAAAATATCTGCAGTTGCCCAAGAATTTGGCGCAATTGTGATGCTTACCGATAGTGATTTACCCAGCGGAACCGATCGCATTGCCGCCGTGGCAGAATTCTTTGAAGAGGATAGTGTGATCCTAAATGTTCAAGGTGATGAGCCGCTCATTAGCACACAAGCCCTAAAAGCACTTGTAGAAGCTTTTAACGATAGTGAAGTGATGATGGCAAGTTTGATGACGCCGTTCGATAAAGAAGAAGATCTTAAGAACCCAAATTTGGTTAAAGTAGTAACAGACTACAACGGCAATGCTCTATACTTTTCCCGAAGCCCCATCCCCTACAACCGGGATGGCGAGCATGATTGCGTTTATTTTCGCCATATTGGCGTATATGCGTTTCGATACCCCGCTTTAATGCGTTTTGTAAGTCTTCCTCAAGGCAAATTGGAGCAAATAGAGAAATTGGAACAACTGCGCGCCTTAGAAAACGGCATTCCCATTCGGATGATAAATACTTCTTATCAGGGTATTGGTATAGACAGTCCAGAAGATCTCGAATCCATTGCTAAAATCTTTACTCAAGGAACAAGTGTATGAAGAACTTCCGAATTTTGCTGTTTCTAATAAGTATAATCATTAGCGCCTGCGCTCAAAACCTGCGCATATTGCACACCAACGATAGTCACGCTGCATACGAACCTGCCCGCAACAACATTGGCGGTTATCGTGCTTTAGAGTATCACTTAGATGAAGCCCGCAAAGAAGCGGAATACTCACTTTGGTTGGATGCCGGGGATATGCAAACCGGCTCTATCTTTTCATCGCTAAACTATGATGGTTTACAAGGCGGGGCTATACTGGAAGTATTTAGTATGCTCAATTTAGATGCGGCTGCCTTAGGCAATCACGAGTTCGATATCAGCGAATCTCATGCCCGATCCTTAGTAGAAAATGCCGATTTCCCCTTTCTTTGTGTCAATATCCTTGATCCCGACGGAAGCAGCTTTGGCACCGCCAAATACCAGATATTCAACAAAGGCAAGCTGAAGATCGGCGTAATTGGTCTAACCATCGAAAGTCTGCCTGAGCGTGTGAAAGCCGAAAACGTGCAAAATCTGAACATCATCCCCTACACTCAGGCAATCGACAGTGTTCTGGAAGAAGTTGATGAAGCCAGCGATTTGATAGTACTGCTTACTCATAATGGTTGGGAAGCCGATAGTCTTTTGGCAACTCAATTGGATGATCGCATCGATATGATTATTGGCGGACACTCTCATTTGGCACTATCTCAAGCTGCCATCGTTAACGGCATCTACATCCTTTCGGCTGGTAGTCATCTGCAATATCTGGGCTTGGCAGATCTTAAGGTGAAACGAGACCGGATTAGTGAATTTACCAACCGACTTATTCCACTTAGCCAAGCTCCACAAGATTATCAGAGCAATTTGAGCGGTTTTATGGAAACTACTATTGGAGATCTGGAGCGCGAGCTTGCCACGGTAGCTGGAACACTACCTTTTGCCTTTCAAGTGGATAAATTTAACATCACTAAAGGCTCATTATGGGTAGCAAATGCACTTAAAAATCAATATCCCCAAGCAGATTTAGCCATGATCAACAACGGTGGTCTGCGCAAAAACCTGCCAGCCGCACCTGTTACCCTGCGCGATCTTCATGAATACATCCCCTTTGGCAATTCAGTGGTTATGTTTAGCTGTACTGGACAAGATTTGCTGAATGCTCAAGTTTTGAACCGCCAGATCATGGCAAATAAGCCCTTCGATATTATGTCACTGAGCGAGAGTTCTTGGCTAAACGATGATGCTAAAGCATTGAAAATAGGGAACCAAGATTTGGTTTTAGACAGGGTATACCGCGTGGTTAGCCACGATTATATTCTTAGTCAGTGGGATAAATACTTAGGCTTTGAACCCTTTGATATTTACGAAACCGGAGATTTATTCTTGGATGCCATCATTCAACAAGTTAAACTCCAATTCGGTAAGCCCTCGAACAAACCTTAGTTTTATTGCAATTGGGGACCTTGCCACATCTTTAAGGGTAGCGATTTTTCTATAGATTGGCTCTCTTTCAGTTCGATTTGATCGAAGCGAAACTTCAACAGACTAAACGCCATAACCAAACGGTGGTCACTGCATGTATCCAATTGTTGTGCCGGCAGTTGCCTATTGCCCAAGGGATATATCGTAAGCTCATCTGGCGCAAGTTTGTATTGAATATTCAGAAGCTTGAAAGCCTGCACAATACCCAAAACCCTATTGCTTTCTTTATGTGCCAATCTGCCTATTCCATAAAGAGTTGTAGGAGTTGAACAAAACAAAGCCAAAATGCTTAGAATCGGCATCAAATCCGGAGTGTTGCTCAAATTTAACGAAGCTCCATACAATTTTGCCGGTTTAACAGTACAGATCTCATTTTCCCAAGTAATTTGTAGCCCCATCTCGGCAAGAATGGGAAAGATGGCATAATCTGCTTGACTAAGCTGGGGATTTATTTTCAACTCAAGCTTTAATCCCTCTGTCATCAAAGCACCCCATACCACATAGAACGCAGCAGTTGAAAGATCTGCATCCACCCAAAACTCTTCCGGCAATCGGAAATCTCCCGCATTTACATTTAGGGCTTTATCTGTTGCAATTATCTCTGCTCCAAACTGCTTGAGCATCTGAGCACTAAGCTGAATATATGGTTTAGACACCTGATGGAATGATATCTCCAAGCTCAATTCCCGCTGCATGAACGGCGCTGCCAATAGTAATGAGCTATGATACTGACTGCTGATCGAGCCACATAATATATGTTTCCCTCCGGTCAATAAGGCAGGCTGTATTCGAATTTCTCCCGCATTTTGTTGAAAGGCTGCTCCCATTTCCTCCAAAACCGAGATAAGCGGGGCAAAACCGCGTTTTAACAAAAGCTCGGAAACCCTTATCTGCGAAGGAAATGCCTGCAAATTTGCCAGAAGCGAGAGCCACAATCGAAAGCCTGTGGCAGAATTGTGAAACTCGTAGATATGCCGGCTTTGTTGATGAGCGCTTTCAATAAAACAAAACGCTTTCCCGTTTTCTATCTCGGTTATTTGATAGCCATAAACTTTTAGAGCTTGCTCCAGCTCCAATACATCCATACACGGATTGTAGTTCAACAATCGGATATCTGCTTTGGCATGAGCTGCAAGCACCAACATTCTCTGCAAAATGGATTTTGATCCCGGAATGTTCTTTATCAACTTTGTTTTCGGCTCATTTGTATTTATTCCTTTACTAATATCAGATTCTCCCTTAATGTATCAAGCATAAACAAGGAAGGGTTTAAGCTGAGATAGTGTAGTATTTGCAGGATGATGTCTGCTTTAAGCTCCGCTAACTATAACTTAATGCAATAGGAGACGGAGCTTCGTGATAGCTTGTTGCAAGTAAAAAATAAAAAAGACTTTGCACCAAGAAATGATTTATAGCATCTTCCTGCTTGACAGAATCTTTGTCAAGCCGATTAATGCTTAAACACAATAAAAATGAGGTTCGAAAATGGTTAATCGCCCTTCCTGGCAAGAATATTTTATGAAAATGGCATTTCTTGCCGCCAGCCGCAGCACCTGTTTACGCCGAGCAGTTGGTGCCGCCTTGGTGCGGGATAACCAGCTCATATCCACTGGTTATAACGGCAGCCCCAAAGGTATAGCCCATTGTGCAGAAACCGGATGTTTGAGAGAGCAAATGAAGGTTGCGTCAGGTGAAAAACATGAGCTTTGCCGCGGAGTCCATGCCGAACAAAATGCTATTATCCAAGCAGCAATAAATGGCAGTAGTACACGCGGCGCAGTACTGTATTGCACCCATCAGCCTTGCAGTATATGTGCCCGAATGATTATAAATGCAGAAATTAAAACAGTTTACATTGCCCATGCATACCCCGATGAATTGGCGACAAAGCTATTTGTAGAAGCAGGCATCGCGATGTATCTTTATAATATGGATACCAATCAAAGCACCAGGATTACGTAATATGCTTAAGAAATTTAGCGTAAAGGACTTGATCATTATAGCTGCTTTGGCTGCCTTAGGAATAGCCGTTAAACCATTGGTGGGTCCCTTTTTTAAGATGATCTCGCGCCCGATGGGTATTCCTGGTGGTTCTTTTGCGGGAGGGTTTTACATGATGTGGTTGGTACTGGCAGTAGTAATAGTAGATAAACCTTTTACTGGCCTGGTTTTTGGGATAATCCAAGCACTGGGGGTATTGATTTTTGGCGTGAGTGGAAATCAGGGAGCCTTATCTTTAATAAGCTATACTATTCCAGGGTTGATAGCAGATTTAGTGTATTATTTATTTGCTTGCCGCAAACACCTTCTGGCACAAGTTTCAATTTGCGGTTTGGCAAATGCGGCGGGAGCGTTAATATCTGTGATAATTATGTTCAATCACCCTTTATTAGTAATATTGGCGGTATTGGGTATGGCTTTTGTTTCTGGAATTTTGGGCGGAGTCTTGAGTTTTGGCATATATAAAAGTTTAAAAGAAGCAAGGATAGTAGTATGAAAAATATACTTATACTTATAATTTGGGGGTTGCTGATCCCGTTAACAGCGTTGAACATAATCGATATTGATGGAGTGGTTCATGAATTCTCTTACGATTATTTCTTTAAGATACAAGCCCAAGAATTTAGTACTTTTAAAGAAGTAGATAAGGAAATTGTAGAAAACACATGGAAGGGCATTCGCTTCGATACTTGGTTAGCCGAACAGAAGTTTAAAGATTTTGCCAATATACGCTTTGTTTCCAACGATCGTTACGAAGTGAAATTTAATAAAGCGGAATGGGATACTTTAACCTGTTATCTTGCCCATACGTCCGAAGGTAAACTGTTTCCCAAAGAACAATTACGCATCATATTTCCCCATATCCGCAGCATGCACTGGGTGCGCGATGTACAACAGGTATTTTTGGAGAATTACAAAGAGGTTCCAATACCAATTAAGTTCTTGCCGCTCAAAGATTTCTTTGCCACGCAGGAATTGGTGGAGAATCCCAAGCCTTTTGTGCGCATGAATGGTTATTGCTTTGATGATTTTATCTTTGCCCTAAGCGATTTACCCATCAAAGATGTGCTTATTTATAGTCGAGACGGTTTGGTACAAAATCTCCGTTATCCTTCGCAACTGGCAGGAGCCGTTCTAGAGCTTACTGAAAGTGGTACTTACAACTTAAAAAGCCCACAAATTCCCGGTGGGATGTGGATGAAAGATATTCGCTATTTGCAGGTGGATTATCAGGCATTGATAGATATAAATAACCCATCACTATTGATTCCTTTGGCAAAATCTTTAGAATGGCAGTTAACAACAAATGTGATGCTAAAACTTCAATATCGGGATAACATTTTAGAGACTGCGCTTGGTGAGGTTTTAGCTGAACCGATGATTTTAGATGAGGTTCAATATTTCGAACTCATTCCCTAAACTTTGGGCAAAAGATCTAAGCCTGTACTTCGATGACGCTATAGCCCCTGTTTTTACTGGATTGGATTTATCTGTAGATGCCGGGCAAATATTGGCTATCCACGGAGCAAATTCCAGCGGAAAAAGCAGCTTGATCAATTGCCTTTGCGGCATTATTCCTAAAAGCATAAGGGGAAATGTGAACGGAGAAGTTCTGGTGGGCAAACAAGCCTTAACAGAAATACCTCTGTGCGAAATTTACCGCCTAATGAGTGTAGCAGTGGCAGATGCCCAAAGTATGCTACTAATGCCTACAGTCGAGCTTGAAATAGCTTTTGCATTGGAGAATAAGGGTTTAGAGCCGCAGATTATCCGTGAACGCATAGCTCAGGCAGCTTCCCGATTTGGGTTAATGAATATGCTTCCCCTTGCCCCCCAAAAGCTTAGCGGTGGAGAACAAAGATTATTGCTTTTTGCCATGTGTGATGCCTTGCAAAACCCCATCCTGCTTTTGGATGAGCCCGAAACAGGACTTTCGGCTAATGCACTGGAATTGCTTGTTGCTTGGTTAAAAACCCTACGCAACGAGGGTAAGGCAATAGTCTTATCAAGCCATAATCCACAACTGATATCACTTGCAGATAATCAGATCAAATTGGACAAAGTATATGTTTGAGCTTAGAGATTTAAGCTTTGCCTATCCGGGACGAGAGATGCTGTTTGCAGGTCTTAATCTGTGTTTGCCGACAAATGAAAGGCTTTTGCTTTGTGGTGAAAACGGGAGTGGAAAAAGCACATTGCTGATGCTGTTGTGTAATAAGCTACAGGCACTTAGAGGCAAAATCACGCGTCCAGATAAAGATCTGTTCTATTTGCCTCAAAATCCCGAGAATCGCATCTTGGGAATCAATCTAACTCAGGATTTGCAGATTTGGCAGATGGCGGGATTAGACGTTGAAATGGTGCGATCTCATTCTCTGTTGATGGATTTTGATAGTACTATTTGGAGCCTGGCATTAGGCGAGCTATCTAAGGGTACAAAACAGGCATATTTGTTGAGTATTGCGCTTTGCTTACCCCAATACTATTTGGTTCTGGATGAGCCATTCACGGCTTTGGATGAAAGGCGCATGACAATTTTAAGTGAGATATTGGAACAGCGGCAGGAAATGCTTATTGTTAGTCATGTTAAGCCACTTTTTAGTATACATAAAACGTTGCATTTGGAAAAGGGCAAAATCTCATGAAAAGATTGCTGCATCCCTTATCCTACATTATGCTCTTTGTTTTTTACAGCTCTCTGGCGGTTGCTCTGCGTAACCCCGCTACACTTCTATTAGTGTTTTTGCTTGCCTGGCTTAGTGAGTTTCGACAAGGTGCACGGTTACTGGTATTGAGGTTGGCAAAGCTGCAAAAGATAGGCTGGCTCATATTTTCTCTGGTTATAATTCAATTGATATTTCGTCGAGAAGGAGAGGTAATACTAAGTGCAGGTTTTGTAAAGATATATAGTGAAGCCCTTAGCAGTAGTGCTTTTCTAAGCTTACGGATTATGATAATATACCTTTGCGCAATAAGTTTGAGTAGCTTGGATTTTAGCCTATACCGTTCTGCGTTTTCGGCTATTCACTTACCGGAAGAAATATCCTTTATGGTGTCTTATATGATTCATCTCATCCCAGAGTATACATCTCGCTTTAAAGACCAACTGCAAGAGCTTAAAGAACGAGGAATACGAATTCGCAAGCTTGGACTGGCACAGAAGATAAGCTTATATAAGATTCTTTCTCTATCGGCTATCGCAAATATCATCTTACAAAGCGGCAAACAAGCTATTGCCTTAGAACTGCGTGGATTTCGTAGTAGGGGAAAGCGCAGTAACCTATATATCCACAAATTTACATTGAGGGATCTTGCCATATATCTATGGATGCTTGCCGTGTTGATGCTTAGCATTTGTTTAACAAGCAGTTGGTATAAATCTTGCATATTGTACCCTATGCTATGAGAGATAAGGAAATTACGATAAAAAATAATACACAATTCGATGCTAATGGCTTGGGTGAAATACGTCCTGGCAAAAGACCCATGTATCTAAAACTGGCCATCCTATTGGCAATGCTAGTGCTTGCATTCATTATGGGCTATATTGTTAGCGGCGGGAGTGGAGAACGTCGCCTTGCACTTTTAGAAGAAGAAAACAGCTTATTGCGTGCTAAAATTGAACTTTATGCTGCCACTGTGGATTCCATTTATAATATGTTAGACTCTTTGGGAATAAAATCCGCAAATCCTCCCAATCCAGAACTCTACCGAGGAGGAGCAAGCATGGAACCAGATCACTCACGAGACCCTAAACTCAAGCTACAAATGGAAAACCTCGAGCAAGAACTGGTAAAAATACTTTGGGCACTAGGCCCTCATCTACCCGCTGACACTACTCCCGATATTTTTGCAGAACCTATTGAAGGTGATATTCCTTCTATATATCCTACCTTCGGACGTATTTCCGATCACTATGGAACTCGCATTCACCCCATAACCAAAAATATGGAATTTCACTATGGCATCGATTTTGCAAACGAGACCGGTACTCCAATCTATGCCAGTGCCGCAGGAATTGTATTGCATGCAAGTTATCTGAGCGGATATGGTAAACGGATAGTATTGGATCATGGGAATGGATACCAGAGCGTTTATGCCCACTTGTACTCCAGCAAAGTAAAGAAGGGCGACGCGGTAAAAAAGGGTCAGATAATAGCCCTAATGGGAAATAGCGGACTTTCCACCGGTCCTCATCTGCATTATGAAGTGCATTATCACGATCGCAAAATGAATCCTGCCAACTATTTGAACCGCTCCGATCGTTATGCATTGCGCTAAGAAAAGTGCCTGGCTAATAACCAATCATGCTCCTGCTAGAATAGTATCGGGTTATGCAAATATTTGTGGAGACGTATTAGCCGTTGATGCAGGCTTGGAAGCCGTTGCTAAGCTAAAACTCTCGCCAAAGTTGATTATTGGAGATTTTGATTCTCTTCCCATCGATTTGTTACAGCAATTCAAAGATGTAGCCGTCCACAAACATGAACAGCGGAAAAATGAAACCGATACAGAGCTTGCACTTGACTGGTGTATTCAACAAGGGTATCGGGATATTGTGATTTGTAACGATATGCAAGGAAGGTTTGATCATAGCCTGGCAATAATTCAAAACCTCCTAAACCTCCATAGAAAGGGAATTTGTGCCCGAATTGAAAGCGAGAAACAACAGATCTTCTTTTTAACCTTGCACACCGCACTCGAAGGACAAAAAGGAGACCTTCTATCGTTGCTATGTTATGGAAATGAAGCCCAATTCAAAAGTTCTTCCGGATTAGAATATCCCCTGGATGGATTGCAACTTTATCAGCATCAAAGTCGCGGTATTAGCAATGTATTTGCCCAGAACAGGATCGAAATAGAGCTTAACACAGGAGAAGTGCTGGCTGTATATAGCCCACATAGAACCGGCAATTCTTAAGGTTTGCATACTTTACAAGGTTCGAGTCCTTTATACTCTGCCTCCGTTATGGGAATGCTTAGAGAGCTTTCTTTGGCGTATCTACAAGTTTTACGATGATATTTGTTGCTGCCGGGATTGAACCAAACCAAACTATCTGCGGATAAAACTGGACTGTCTGCATCTTGCCATAATCCACGTTTTTGCAAGCGTGCATCACGCTCATACTTTAGAAATTCTTCCAGATAGATGAACGGAAAACTGGTATAGGCATGTCCATAGCCACATTTGATGATTTCAGCGTTTATAAACAGAGAATCGCTAGCTCTGTAGGCATAC
>JAJBBD010000234.1 GCA_020532355.1 Candidatus Cloacimonadota bacterium
ATCCTCAAAATGACTGATTACTTTTAGCGGGTCTTGATCGCCATAAAGCTGATCCAATTCTTCATCCGCAAACGCCCGCAACACCAGTGCAAAGGCCTCACAACTCTTAATGCCGGAGAATATCGCAGATTCTGGCTCATCACTATGTTTGGCAAAGATTCCCGGAAAATCCTGAAACTCGATGTGGGCATAGATAGTTTTCTTGGGCTTATAGAGCTCACTTAAATGTGTAATACGCTCATCCGTAACCTGTACAATGCCAATATTTGGCTCAGTTGTCGCCGGTGCGTATTTATCTACCTCAATACTTTGCCCAGTCAGAGCATTGAAGATGGTAGTTTTACCGCTTTTTGGCGGCCCGATCAAAGCTATTTTCATAAATTATCCTTATTTGCTTTCCTTTCCTGTAGAAAAAGCTTTTTTGGCAACAGATTTCGCTGCATGAGGCTTAACTGCATTTAGTAAAGAGCGTACTTCATTTGGCAGGAGCGGACGCCATCTACCAGAGGGGAGATCGCCCAATATTAAAGGTCCAAATTGAACCCGGCGCAAGCTTCTAACTTTGGCTCCCACAGCTTCTATCATGTGCCTTATCTGGCGTTTACGTCCTTCTTTGATGCCTATTCTCAGCAGCATTTCTGCATCCGTGGCGCTTTTTACATACACCTTGGCACTTTGGGTTTTGCCGCCTTCTATTTCAATGCCTTCCCGTAAGCGTAAAATAGCTTCTTTACCCAGTTTGGGTGCTACTCTTACGCGATAGATTTTTTCCACTTTATACGCCGGATGGGTTAGTCTTTGAATTAGATCGCCATCATCAGTAAAGAGCAACAATCCTTCGCTGCTTTTATCCAACCTGCCGGCATAGGGCAGCGAGCTAAATTGCTCAGGAAGCAAGCTATACACGGTTTTACGATCATATTCGTCTTGTTGAGAAACCACGTAACCGGTTGGTTTATTGAGGATGATGTAGATCTTTTCATTTTGAACAGAAAGCTTTTTGCCGTTGAAGACCACCGTGTCTGCATCAATATCTACAATACAAGCAAGATCTTTCACCACTTGATTGTTTACAACAATCTCTCCGGAACGGATGAATTCTTCGGTTTTGCGCCTGCTACCCAGTCCACATAGAGCTAAATAGCGATTTAAACGCATCAGCTTACCAGGCTTCAAGACTATTTTGGATTGCTGATTTGAAGATGTTTTTGAAGATTTCATCCAAGGCTTCCTCTTTGGTGCTAAATTTTGCCGTACTTCCTTCTCCCACCTTATAGATTTCGCTTAAACGCAAGGCAGAGTTTTCGTAGATTACTTCGTTGTTTACCAAATCGGTGAATATTACTTTCAATACCAAGTTGAGCTGATAATCCTGCACCTGATTGGCGCTGTCGTAGCTGTAGATTTTATCTTCAAATGAAGTTATCTCTCCCTCCAGACGGCAATCCGGATCTTGCGTAACCAATTTCAACCTGCCATCATTTCGCACTGCTAAAGATACCTCATTTAAAGCTTTATCTGCCAAAGCAAATTCCGCTGTCTTATTCTCAAATGGCTCGATCCTAATATTTTTTAAATGCGGATAAGCATTTGAATATACAGAGTAGTAGCAGCCACTAAACACTGCCATCAGCATAAATGCAAAAATAAATTTCTTGACCATTATGCCATATCCAAAAAAATCTCGTATCCTTGTCAAGTTAAACCTTGTCAAAATAACTTATGATTTTTAAATTGCTTACAAATACAGGAGGTAAGCCATGGCTAAGAAATACATTTCTAAAGCCGAAGCCGCCAAGAAACTTAAGGTTTCCGATCGTGTGATTCAGGAAATGATCAACAGCAAAATCTTCGAAACCAAAACCGTGGGAAAAAACGAGAAAATCGATGAAGATTCTCTCAATGAATGGTTGGAAAACCTCAACGAAGACGACGAAAAAATGCTCGCTCTCAAACGTGTAATCTGTCACTTTGAAGAGTATATGCGCCCCGAAAATGTCTTCTTAGATTTTCACGCAGAAAACAAATACGACGCCATCCGTATTCTCAGTGAAAACGCCAAAGACCTCAAACTTGTTCGTGATGCACGTTGGCTTTATGAAGTTGTGGTTGCCCGAGAAGAACTCATCTCCACTGCCATCGGAAATGGAGTGGCTTTGCTCCACCCCCGCCATCTTCACCCATCCAAAATAAAAACTCCCTCTATCTTGTTTGGACGCTCAGATGAAGGAGTGGATTTTGATGCCCCCGATAACAAACCCGTAAATATCTTCTTTATGCTGTTGCTCCACAACGACAAACAACACCTCTTCTCGCTTTCATACATTTCCAAACTCATTATGAATTCAAATGTGTTAGAGAGTTTTCTTTCCGCTACCAATACCGATCAAATCCACACTGCTCTTACGGCAAATATGGAAGAAAAATAAGCATGAATAAGGTACGTATTATCCTCGGCAGTAAAAGCGATTTGGATATCTGCGAACCAATATTCGAAACCCTTAAAAGCTTCGCCGTAGAATACGATTTTTATATCAGTAGTGCTCATCGAAACCCGCAAAAGACCGTAATGCTGGCTCAAAATGCCGAAAAAGACGGATGCCAAGTGATTATCGCCTGCGCCGGAATGGCTGCTCATTTGCCAGGAGTTCTTGCCGCTCATACATCTTTACCCGTTATTGGCGTACCTATCCAAACCGGTGCCTTAGGGGGAAGAGATGCACTTTATTCCATCGTCCAAATGCCACCTGGAGTACCTGTGGCTTGCGTTGCGATTAACGGCGCTAAAAATGCCGCTCTTTTAGCCATCCAAATTATTGCCTTGTACAATCAAGAACTCAAGAACAAATTAATTGACTACAAGGAAAGCTTAAAGGCATAATAATTTGTTGATTGTATAAAAAGGAGCCGGAAGCTCGGCTCCTCAATATCGGTTTATCTGGCAAGCTAAATCATATTATGCTGATCAACGATTCATAACCTGGAACTTTGGGCAGATAACCTGCTGCTACAGCATCCGATACGCTCCTACATGGTAATTCCTCGGCTATTTCGCGCGTGATTGTTCTCAAATCTACACCTTCACGAATATGAATGCCCCACATCAGCTTTACAAACAGTGCAAACCAATTTAGAATTGGATGCTCTCGAGTAGATTCTAAACGATTGTAAAAATTGAGATAATCTCGCATATCCTTGCGATACTCTTCCGATGGATTCAATGCCGATATCTGCCTTTGGATAGCAGCAAAATTTCGGTGATGAGCAGATTCTTTGAATTTGGGACGACGACGAACAATGTAGCGATTCATCTTTGGACTATAGTAGAATACACTATCATCAGCGGTTCCGGTATAGCCTAAGATCATGTTTTTGAATCTTACCTTCATAATTGGCCTCCCTTTTGAGGTTTTTCTGTACGGAACAAAGTATCCAATACCGCTAAAATTGCCTCGTGAGATATCTTGATAGAATCCGATTGGAGCAGTCCACATTGGACGGCAGTACGGATTCCACGCAATTCCGATATCAATTCAATTAAACTATCGTGAGCATACGAACCTGTGTAATGCTGGTTCAGAATTATACTCGCTTCTCGCTGGGGATGGGATTTGTTGTTTCTCATAATTACTCCTTAGAAGGGCAAGATTTATTTTTTCCCTTCATTATCTATATGGCGGACAAATACTGGACAAATTCAGATTAATTTCTCCAACGATTCGAGAAAAATGCCGTAAAGCAATAGATAACAATAAAATGCACGTATCTATCTATAGTTGTTGATTTATTTGAATGAGAATATCATGACCTGAAGATAGGGTAAAATCAAATTGAGTAGAAATTCTTGCCAATTATTGAAGTGATCTGCCATATATGGATTTACAACGGTATCATAGGAATCGTTGTCCCCGCACAGCACTCTTACCGCATTATGCTATACATAGCTATAGTTTGAGCAGACATTATCCTGTAGTTTAAGCTAAATGACAGCCTAAACCATTGCTATTATTAATATGAATAAGAGGGGAATGAGACTGCCAGGCTCTTATGTGTATGTAGATCTGGGTGACTGATAAAGCTGAGAAGAAGTCCGCAGCCAGAAAACAATGAATGCCCGTAAATACAACTATACCAGTTAGTAAGAATAATATCAAACAGGAATGAACTGAGGATTTAACAAATAGATACGTAACAAGGCAAGCTATCGACAACCATGCGGTAAATAGCCTCTGTGCCCAATTCTTGCCAAAGATATGTTTCACATGAAACAATGTGCTGGCTAAGAACTGCCGATATGCCACCAATAGCCGATAAATAAAGCGCATGATATTGCCGAATTATGCTGTTAGTTTCTGCGCTTCGCTCGCCCTTTCCTATCATTACACGCAAGCCTGCCGCCAAAAACTCCGGCACATATCTATCCATACGATAGCTCGTGGTTGGACCTATCGCTCCACATATTTGCCCATCACCAGCAGGGCTGGGTCCACAATAGAATAGCGCAGTTTTGGAAATATCAAAGGGCAAATCGTCACCATTTTTGAGGATTTTGGCTAGACGCTTGTGCGCAGCATCTCTGGCGGTAAAGAGCTCGCCACTCAATAAAACCTTGTCTTTTGGTTTTAGTTTGCCGATTGTATCTATGTTTAATGGAAGAGTGAGCTCGAAGATGCGCACTTTAAAGCTCCACCCGTGTGTGGCGATGAACGTGGCATTGCATATTTACTGCCAAGGGAAGGGATGCTATGTGGCATGGAGCACTCTTAATATGAGCAGCTATTACCGTGATCTTGCCGCCTAAACCTTGCACCCCACAACCCTGTTTGTTTATTCTCTCAACTATTTGCTTTTCCATGTGGGCATATTCAGGAATCGAGTTTGCTCTGCCAAGCTTCTCGAATAGTGCTTTTTTTGCCAAGATTGGGGCAAGCTCAAAGTTTCCGCCAATGCCTATTCCTAATACTATAGGAGGACATGGTTTTGAACCGGCTTCAATTACTTTACTACAAATTAAATCTATAATCTCATCGCTTTCGGAGGAAGGATTGAGCATAACACTAAAACTCGTATTTTCGGCTCCTCCTCCTTTTTGTGCTATTTCGAGGATTAGGGAGTCTCCAGGTATGGATTCAATATGGACAAATGCCGGGACATTCGTGTTTGTATTCTTTCGCATAAAAAGAGGCTCTTGCACCATGCTTGCCCTTAAAGGAAGAGATTTTTGAGCGTCTCGAACAGCCTTGTTAATCGATTCTGTAAGCGGTTCTTCCAAACAGATGCCGACGCCTATTTGGGCAAAAACAATAGTAGTGCCGGTATCCTGACATAGGGGAATGCGATTTGCGGGGGAGAGTTTATGGTTCTCAAGAATTGCTTTAATTGCATCCCGAGCAAGCTCATCTTGTTCATATTGCAGAGCATTAACTAAGAATTTATGAAGCTCCGGATCTGGATTGTAGCTGATGTATTGAATTGCTTCAAAAACTGCGGCTATTATTTCTTTTGCCGGAATGCACCGCATTATAATCCCTTTTTACGTTTCATGAGATACTTAAGTAACAATCCGCTAATATCCTCTGTAGTGCAAACGGGATTGTATTCTACCTCAATCTGATGGCACGATTCTTTGATGTTTTGGTAAAATGATTTGTAGCGCTGTCGATATTCACCACTAATCTGCCAAGGATTCACTACAATCTTCTCACCGCTTTCGCTATCGATAAACTCAGTTTCTCGACGATAATCTAGCAATTGTTCGCGGGGATCGCAGATGTGAAATACAAGTACTTCATGCCGATGGTTACGAAAATGTTTTAAGGCTTGCATAATTTTATCGGCATCTTCCATTAAATCTGAGATGATGATAACGAGGCTGCGTTTCTTGATGCTTTCTGCTATTTGATGGAGCGGAGCTAAAATGTCTGTGCTTTCTCCGGGTTCGAGCAGAACTAAGCGGTTAAAAATCTGAGCAGTATAGCTGCGATAGGCTTTTGGGGCAAGAATAGAGGTAATTTTATGGTTAAATGTATACAGTCCAGCAGCGTCCTTTTGGGCAATCATCAGCCAGGCCAGAGCAGCAGCGAGGCGCTTGGCAAAGTCCATCTTGCTGGTTTCTTGGGAACCGAAAAACATCGATTTGCTATGATCTACAAGAATGTGACAGCGCAGATTTGTCTCTTCTTCATAACGCTTTACGTAAAACCTTCCGGTACGAGCCACCACTTTCCAATCTACATTTTTTAAAGATTCGCCGGGATTGTATTGGCGGTGATCGGCAAATTCTACACTAAAACCATGATAGGGAGATTTGTGTAAACCGATTAAGAAGCCTTCTACAATCTGTTTGGCACTAAGTTGCAAGCGGCTGAGTTGCGCCAGATGCTCATCACTTAAAAGTTGCATTTACTTATTCTTGGGCTGCCAAAGCAGGGCAAAAGGAATAATTACAACATAGGCTAAGATAAGGATTATGGGCGATATATCAATCTCATTAAAGGACATAATTACATATCCTACAATAAGTAATATTGCGGCAACAAGCAGGAGGAGAAAATTCATCCGGCCTAAGTTGATGCGGGATTGATCTTTTTTTGGCATGTTAACTCCTTGCAAATTTTACTACATTTAGGTTAAGCATAGATCTTGTCAAGAGCACATTTCCGAATTATGGAAACAAGAGTGCATTTGCATATAAACGAAATCTGATAGTTCTGAGCGCGATTTTGTGTTTGGCTGGTATGTTATGTCTAAAAAATGAATTTCTACTTCTATACGGTGGTTTATGAGCTTCATAAAATGAGCCGCAAAAGCCATATCTCCATACCATGCAATTATATCTCGCGTAGAATCATTGAGTTCATTACCGTCTAGCTTAGTATATTTGATGCATACCGGCAAGATTGGGCAATTTTCGTTTAAGGCAATTTGAAATAATGAACGGCGGAATTCTTTAATGTCTTTTCCGTTCGTGGAAGTTCCCTCCGGAAATAAAACTACTTTGAATCCGGCAGCGATGGTATCACTAAATATACTAATCTCTTCTTTGAGGCTTAAAGGATTCTTGCGATCGGTGTATAAACAGCCGCCTAATCTGGTAATTGCGCCCAAAAATGGGTTGTTCCCCATCTCTACGGAGGTTATATAGACAAATTCTTCTAAAGCAGAAAGAATGAGGATATCTGTGTATGATGAATGGTTGGCAACCAGTAAATAAGGTTTGTTCCTTAACTCAAGTAGCTTTTCCAGACCAAAGATATTTAGTTTGATGCCCAATGCTTTTTGGAATTTACGGGCGCTGTGGCTTACGTTACGGGCAAGGATGTGGCGCTTTAAGATTGGATCACGATGTAGCAAACCAATAATCCATGCTCTCAAAAAATACTCACAAACCAGATAGAGATGCCAAAAAAGATGGATAATTTTCACGGTTCTAGCTATCGCGGGGTTTGCGGATGTACTGGCTTTTCAAACAGCTAACATCCAACAAAGTAAGGAAGTCTATGCATTTAAAGCTTTTATCCAGAGCCGGAGAACCACAAACTTTGGCGCCAACCTTAAGATAAGAAGCCAAAAGAGAGGGTATTTTATCTTTCATGCTCGGATCTAAATTGTCGAAGCAGCCCACACCACATGCTCTAAAGTGCTTATTCATGCCGTTGATGCGGAATTTCCCCCTGGGGCGAACGCGGTGCTCGTGGCTAAGATGTCCATTATTGAGAAGATACTGGTAGATTTGCAATATCTCAACGTGATTGGTGGTTTTGATACTGGAACAGCCAAAAAGATAGCTTGTCCCGCTTGCTTCTACATAAGCCCTGATTCCTTCCCAAAGTAAGGCGATGGTTACTCCATTACGATGATCCGGATGAACACAGGCGCGCCCCAACTCTAGTTTGATGCCGGGTAAACGCTTTATGTGTTTCATGTGGAACTCGGTTGCGGTGTACCACTTTTTGGTGTGCAACGAGGATTGCAATCTGTAGGTTCCAATCAAAGAGTTACTGCGCTTATCAATAATGATGAGGTGATCGCAGAGTTTGTCAAAACGGTCTTTGTCTACACCGCTCTTCTTCTGTTTCTTGAGTAGTTCCATTAGAAATACGTCATGACGCAACTTGAGAGCAGCATATAGTTCTTCACGGGAATCGGCAGTTTTTACGATGAAGTTTTTCTTCTCGATAAAAATGGGGATGTGGGCGCGGAAATTCATCATTCTACTTCTTTGTAGGATGCGCAGCACCTTGGCAACAATCAGTTTTGAGTTGATTTCCTTCATTTAAACTAATACCTTATAGCGAAAAATCATTTTATTCGCATTAGAATGCGTGTGCGGATAATCTGTCAAGCGCAAAATGGGCTAGGAATCATTCTAAATGTTCAAGCCGCTTTCTGAGTAACAAGCGAAATCGATAAACAATGTTATTTAGCAAAATCATGCGTGAAAGATGTATATACACTGAGGAATACAAATTCTTTCTTGACAAGCCCAGGCAGTTTTATTGTATGTTATCAGTGTATAAATTTATGATAAAGAATACATTTTAAAAGGAGCATACCATGTCTAAAAAGTGTTTTATTGCGCTAGCATCTCTCCTGATCTGTGCTCTGCCGCTTGTGGCAGAAGATTGGATAACCATATATAATGACGATCTCTCACTTATTCGCTCTTCTTTTACATTGGATCTGGAAAAAGGAAAACAAAGATACAATTTCGACGACATCACTTCTCGCATCATGCCGGTATCGGTAATTGTAAAGGCAAAAGACTTGCGCGTGGCGGAGCAGAATTACGAATTTGACCTTGCCGGAAAACACCAGATAATGGGGAAATACCTTGATGAGGAAGTACTGGCAGTTACCAAAGACCAATCCAAACTTCGAGGCACACTTAAGTTCTTTGATGGAGCAAATATCGGCATTATAGAAGAAGGTACTCAGCGCTTGCTAGTGATCTCAGATAGTGAAGTACAGTGGATCCAGCTTGCGTCATTGCCCGCCAATTTCTATACCAAGCCTACTCTGGCATGGAGCTTGATAGCCCCCCAAAAGGGTAAATATCCGGTAGGCTTGAGCTATTTGAGCGGCGGTTTTTCGTGGAACGTGACCTATAATGCAGTTTGGGATGAAGAAAAACTGAACCTCAACAGTTGGGTAACCATCAACAACCGATCCGGAAAAGCTTTTGAGGATGTAACTCTAAAGCTTATTGCGGGTGATGTGAACCAAGTGCGGCAAAAGTTTGCGGATGTAAACAGAATGGTAGCATACGAAGATGCTGCGATGAGCGCAGGCTCTGCACCTAGCTTTGAAGAAAAAGCTTTTCACGATTTTCACATGTACACACTGGATCAGAAAGTAAGCTTTGCGAACAATCAGACCAAGCAATTGGAGCTTTATGCTCCCCAAAACGTTACAGCGCGCAAAGTATATGAATTCACTACTTTCACAACTGGTGTAAACAGTGTAATAAAGTTTATCAACAACCAAGAATCCGGTTTGGGTAAACCCTTACCCAAGGGTGTGTTCAAGATTTATCAAGCCGATAGCGATGGGAACATGGAATTTATCGGCGAAGACAGCATCGACCACACCGGTCGTAATGAGGAGATTAGCATCAACACGGGCAAGGCTTTCGATTTGGTGGCAAACTCGTCCGTACGCAATCAGCGAACAGTTTCGCAGCGCGTATCCGAGCGTGAAATTCACATCAATCTCAAGAATAACTCCCAGAAGCCCAGCAGCATAAACGTAGTGCATCAGCTTTCTGGAAATGCTCGTATAGTTCATTCCGAAAGGAGATACGGTTTGGATGCCACCACCAATAAAGTTACTTTTACGGTGGATTTGGAACCCGATACCGAATATAGTTTCTTCTTCCGCGAACGCAACGAATGGTAAATGTAACAAGACCTTGAGGAGGAAATAGATGCGCGAGAGGATATTTTCCAATCTCGTGGGCATACATCGTGAAATGCTCAAGCTTTTAGGCGAAGTAAACGCTCTTAGCAACGATCCTTTAGCCATAGAAGATGCCATCGATGAAGCCTGGCATCCCAAATGTGACGTATTTCTTACAGATACCCATTGGGTAGTAGTTGCCGAATTGGCAGGAGTGGAGAAAGATGAGATCGCCATTTCGCTAAGTCCGGAGTATTTACGAATCAGCGGTCAGCGCAGTTTTCCCTCCAAGCACTGTCCACTTAGTTATTATAACATGGAAATTGAAACCGGGCATTTTGAGCGCAAGATCTATTTCCCGGAAGAGGAATTGGACAAAGAGAATCCCCAAGTAAGTTACATAAATGGTATTTTGCGCATAGCATTTACTCTGGCACCAGTTGTGGAACGCATTATTCCTATTTCCTAGAAAGTATTGCGTATGCTAGAAGCCTTGGGAACCAAAGTATTTTCGGGGATAGTATCTCTTTCTTTACTATTGTTCTCTTCATTTAAGGGGAATGATCCCCATTTTGGGGCGATATCTGTTCGCAGAAGCGAGAGTTTCATTTATGTCTCCGGCAGTTTGCAATCCGCCTTTGAAAACGATTTTCCCAGCATTTTCAGCTCTGGCACAAAAATTCCCATCTATTTTCGCATTCATATTCGTCAGGACGGCAAAACCCTTAGTAAGCAGCGTTTTAGCCATACCGTAAGTTTTGATACTGTAACGGGCATTTATGAATTGGATAGAGGTAAAACTAATGAATTATTCCGCAGTGATTCGATTGAGGATCTTATTCGGGAAGTGTCCAAGTTCAATTTTGCTTTTCCTCATCAAGCTCATTGGGAGCATCTCAATATCCATATCGAAGCGGAATTGCCCAAAGTAAGATTTGAGCAATTGAATAAGCAGGTAGATTTGATGGTTCTTTGGAAATACAAAAAGCCCAGCACAAAAGCAGTTGCAAATTTGCGCCAATTGCAGTAGAGGGGGAAAACGGATGCATAAATTTGGCTTACGCTCCACTATTATTTTCCTGTTTTTGTTTGTTTCGATAGGTGGTTTGATGGTATTAAACATGGCATTTCAAGCCAAGCAGGAAGATATTCACGGTGCGATTGAGCGCATGGAACTCAGTGATGAACTACGAAGCATTAAGTTTCTTAGTGCGGAAGATTCCCTCAAAGCCCAAACCGTTATGCGTGAATACGACAGCGCTCAAGCGGTGCTAAGTATTTCTTTAGGAGATTCCCGTGTAGTTACGTCGGTTGTTTTGCTTTTAGTAATGATTGCATCCAGTGCCATCTTCATAGTGGTTATTATTCTTATTAGCAAGCCGTTAAAAGAATTGAAGCAAGCAACAGACCAAATTCGGCAGGGTAACTATAGCGTACATTTACCGGAAACGGGCATTGCAGAAATGCGTGAATTAAAGAACAGTTTCAACGTGATGTCGCACGAACTGGAGCAAACGCAAAATCGCTTGTTAGTTGCAGAAAAAGAACTCATCTGGAAGGATCTTTCCCGCATTCTCGCCCACGAGATTAAGAATCCGCTTACTCCTATCCAACTCGTTATTCAGCGTCTTGAAGAGCGCTTGGAATATGATCCCCAAAAAGTGAGTGATATCTTACCGGAATCTATCTCGATCATCTCGCAGGAAATCGAAAACCTAAGACTTTTAGCGCAGGATTTTAGTAATTATGCCAAAGTAAGTCAGCCAACGCGGGAGCTCTTCAATCCCGCTCAGATAATCCGCGAGATTGTAAAATCTTACAGCCAGGATTATGAGATTTGCTTAGACTTACAAGATACGTTTACCATAAACTTCGATAGAACTCATTTTTATCAGATCTTGACCAATATTCTGCAAAACGCCATCGACGCCTCTTCAGAAGCTAAACCAATCACCATTCGCCTATATGGAGAGCGTTCTTATGTTGTGCTATCTATCCAAGATATGGGAGATGGCATAGAAAGCAAGAATCTCAGCCGCATCTTTGAACCTTACTTTTCTCAAAAGAGCAAGGGTACGGGATTAGGTTTGGCATTGGTCAAAAAGCTGTGCGATGCCAATGGTGCTATTATTAGAGTTAAGAGCAAGATTGGTGAGGGCAGTGAATTTACGCTTATCATTGAGAGCAAAACAACGTGAAAATACTTATTATAGATGACGAAAAGAACATACGTCTGAGTCTGAGCGGAATTTTGGCGGACGAAGGTTATGAGGCTTTTGGATTTGGCACCATAAAAGAGGGAATTGGCAGCCTGGAAGAAATAGAGCCAGATGCTGTACTTCTGGATGTTAAACTGCCAGACGGCAACGGTATAGATGCCATTAAACAAATCAAGACCTCGATGCCTCAGGTTCCCGTGATCATGATTTCGGGTAATAGCAATA
>JAJBBD010000235.1 GCA_020532355.1 Candidatus Cloacimonadota bacterium
ACTTGGCGTCGGAGCTTTTGTAGACGATATCCAGCTTGTTGGCGGGGTTTTTGACCAGGCTGATGTAGGCCACACTGACTTTGTTCAGTTTTGCCATTTTTACTCCTTTAACTTGGGCGGCTTATTTATGGGCGCGCACAAGCTAAAGCCATGGTGCCAGAGGGCTAAAAGCTGTCAAATTTGCTGTGCATATCTGCACGATTGTTTGTAAGTGATTGGAAGAGTTATGAGTTGAGAGTTGAGAGTTGAGTGTAGAAGCGTCATCCTGACGCTTTATCGTATGAAAAAGCCCCGGAAAACCAGGGCGATATTCTGTGGATTTACAGCATCTATGAATTGGTAATTTTATCCAGCTTCTGCAATCTTCTTTTAACCGCTGCCTTTGGCTTAAGCTTAACTGCTGCGCCATATCTCTGTTTTGCTTGATCTATCATTTGGAGCTTAGCATAGATATCTCCTATGCGAAGCTGGATATCCGACTTCCAATTATCTGAAGGTATTCGATCAATGGCCTCATTGAATTGATCAATGTAATACTGATAATCATTTATACTACAAAAATCTGCTTCTTTAGATGCTAATTCATCTGACAGCACGGAATACAATTCATATCCTGAGCAATTATCATACCATGTAGGATTTGATATGTCGTTACCCTGAATACATACTCCATCAAATGAATATATCAAATGTAGGGCAGATTCATTAAAGTGCAAAGTAAGAGTATCCTCGTCAATACGTATTTCGTGATGGGTCTCATCAAATCTTGCTATCTGCTTACACTCATTTAGATCAAAGAGAAAAGTTGCATTGCTATGCTCTTCATAGTCACTTCCTGCCGTAGAGCAAGCAGCATACTTCCCAGAAGGAGAAATGGTATTACTAAGAAGATTTGCCTTAAATCGCTTTTTGAAGATGGTTTCACCCTGTAGGTTCAGTACATAGAATACTCCAGCGAGGGCTGTAGTATCTAGCCAGTCGTTAAATATTACTACCCCATTATCTCCCACTTTTGCGTCGTGGGGTCGTTCGAACTTTTTCTTATAGAGAATGCTATCATTATGCTGCAGAATCACATGGCCATTGATTCTTCGTTTGTTCTCAATGTGTGAAGTGCTGCAAGCAACAGAATAGATACCATTATGAGATCTGATAGACAATCCGAAAAACCTCAATGAATCAATCGTGAGCCAGTTGTCATATCCGCTAGTATCATCGCTGTTTGGAACTTTGATTTTACTCACAAGATCATCCATGCTGATATTAATCATGGCTTCTGTCTTTGGGGAAGCGCTTTTGGTTGGCTTTAATTTGGCAGCAATAATCACAACGCAAGCAACTACAAATAAAATAATAAGCACTACAGCCATATCTCTATCCTCAAATCATAACTCATAACTCTCAACTCTCAACTCCGATTATACCTTCTAATGCACAGATCCAATATCCCGATCATCACGATATCCGGATCCCCTTCGCTATAGATCATGGGCTCGTAATGGGAATTGAGAGGCACGAGCATGGTGACTTTGCGCTTGTAATCCTCCACCAGCTTCTTCAGCGTGATGCCATCCTCGCAGCGGAAAGCCATGATCTTGCCGCATACATCCACCTCACGCCAATCACGCGAACATACCACCAGATCTCCGGGCAAGACAAAGGGCGACATACTATCCCCCGACACCCGGAAAACCATATAAGGCGGCGCAAACGAAAGCAAACCCCGCGGCAAATCCACCACCTTCCACGGCTCCTCATAAATCTCCTCCGCAGGCTCGCCCGCCGCAATCTCGCCCACTATCGGCACCGATATCGTATCTCCCAAAAACGAAGCATCTACCTCCTGTAACTCCTGAAACATAGATCCACTACCCGTAAGAAGCCAGTTGAGATTCACGCTTAGAGCTTCGGATAACTTTTGTAGAAACTCTCCGCCAGGATATTGTTGATCGTTTTCATAGCGACTAATTGCCGCCTGGGTCGCTCCCACAAGCCGGGATAGACTTACCTGGTTGATATTTCTTTTGCTTCGTATCTCTTTTATTCTCTTACCGATAGACATCTGTCCGCCTTAAGATATACTTAAAATCATATTATGTTCTTGACAGGATATACCAATAATCATATCTTGTCCCTATAACCTAAGTCTACAAAATGAGGTGATGGAATGAATGTCAAGAACAAAGTTCAGAAGGACGAGAGTAGAAGCGGCATCCTGCCGCTTTCAAAGAGGCTGGAAGGCATTTCCAGAGAAATGAATAATGCGGCAGCACGAGCGAATGAAGTGCATCATAAAACGCCACAACTTTCAACTCTCAACTTTCAACTTTCAACTAACCAAGAGAGGTAAAAATGCAAAGTAAGAAGATACTAAGTGCCGCTGAGATCCGGGCGGAGCTTGCCCGGCGGAAGATCAGCAAGGCGCAGTTAGCGCGCGAGACCGGGATCTACTATCCCTACCTGATTGAGGTGCTGCAGGGGCATCAACCCGCCACCAGGATGCGCCAAATCATCACAGCACACCTGCAGAAGCGGGGTTCGCATGAGCCAAAAGCCCTGCATTGATAGGAATTGTGTCCATGGGATACTCCTTCTTGTTTTTTACCAAACCCAAGCTTGGGGTATCCCTATTTTTTGTCAATAAGAGGCAATCATGAATGATAAGTTGAAAGTTGAGAGTGGAGAGTTGAAGCTGATCCCCGTGCAGGAATATGCTGAACTGGTGGGGAAAAGCAGACAGGCTGTTCTAAAGGCAATTAAAAATGGTAAGCTGAGGGCTGTGCTCGCACCTCACCCTACGGTATCCGGAAGAACAGCTTACATGATCCCTGTGCATGACAACCATGACAACCATGACAACCATGACAACCATGACAACCATGACAACCATGACAACCATGACAACCATGACAACCATGACAACCATGACAACCATGACAACCCATGCGAACCATGCGAACCATGCGAACCATGCGAACTCGATTCCACCACGGTGGCGCCGGTGCTCGTCAAAACGCCAAAACGACAAAACCCTACAACCGATGCAACCCCCAATCGCCAAAACGCCACAAGCACTCAACTCTCAACTCTCAACTCTCAACTCTCAACTGGGCGAAGCCCCCTCAACTCTCAACTTTCAACTGAGACTTTATCTCTCCCTTCCGGCTCCATCATCACCCGCGGCAGTTCCCGCCTTAGCGAGAAGCAGAAGCGCATTGCGCTGAGCCGCGCTCAGGTGTGTGAAGAGCTGCAGGGTTTGATCAGCCGGGAAAAGCTCAGCCTGGCAAAGGGGATCGGCATCTATCTG
>JAJBBD010000236.1 GCA_020532355.1 Candidatus Cloacimonadota bacterium
CACCAGTATCCACAAAACGCTGTTTCAAGGGACTTAGTGAGCGATCTTCCTCCCTGTTGTATTGGATAAATACCAGGTTCCATAGCTCGATATATCGGTCACAATCGCCATTTACAGTACAAATATGGCCGGGCACTCCCTGTTTATTGCAATGCTCTATACCTCTGTCAATATGGATCTCAGAGCAGGGTCCGCAAGGTCCTGTATCTCCCATTTCCCAAAAGTTATCTTTATCGTCATGATATGAGATATGAGAAGGATCAATATCGGTTTGTTCTTGCCATAAATCGTGTGCCTCGCTATCGCTTTTGTGAACGGTAGCGTAAAGAAGCTTTTTATCCAGCTTCCAATTCTCTGTGAGCAATTCCCAAGCCCAGCTAATGGCTTCTTTTTTGTAATAATCGCCAAAGCTCCAATTACCAAGCATTTCGAAGAAAGTATGATGGTAGCCATCCTTACCCACTTCTTCCAAGTCGTTGTGTTTCCCGCCAGCCCGAATGCACTTCTGAGAGTTTACGGCACGGCTTACCTCAGCCTCCTTATTACCCAAAAAGATACTTTTAAACTGGTTCATACCAGCATTGGCAAATAACAGGGTGGGATCATTCTGGGGGATCACAGGGGAAGAATGCACAAAGCTGTGCCCTTTTTCCTTAAAAAACTCGATGAATTGGCTGCGGATTTCTTTACTATTTAGCACTTTCTACCTCTAGGGCATCGTAGTTTTCGATAATCCATTTCTCTGCACTCCACGCCGCAATCGCACCATCGGATGTGGCAGTAACCACTTGTCTGAGGACTGTATGGCGAATGTCACCAGCGGCATAGACGCCCGGGATATTGGTATGCATGTGGTCATCTGTAAGCACAAATCCAGCGCTATCGAGTTCTATGCGGGATTCCAACAATTCGTTATTAGGCAGAATGCCCACATAGATAAAGATTCCATCCACAGGAAGCATAGAAATTTCTTTTGTTTTACGGTTTACCAATTCGAGTTTGCTCACTTTGGCTTCACCATGAATTTCTTGAACTACTGTATCCCAAATGAATTCAATTTTGGGATTTTTGAAAGCACGTTCTTGAATGATCTTTTGCGCACGTAATTCATCGCGGCGATGGATAACGATCACCTTTTGGGCAAATCTGCTAAGGAAGATTCCTTCTTCTATAGCGCTATCACCTCCGCCAACAACAGCAACTACTTTATCACGATACAAAGCCCCATCGCATGTTGCGCAATAAGATACACCACGTCCGGTAAGGTGTTCTTCTCCGGGTACATTCAACCGGCGAGGATGTGCTCCAGTACAGATTATCACGCTTTTTGCACGGTATTTAGCGCTATCTGTTTCAATAACTTTACACAAACCCTCCATGCCCAAAGCTATAATTTCTTCTTCTATAAATCTAGCGCCAAACCGCTCTGCCTGGGCATGCATTTTGGCAGTTAGTTCAAAACCTGAAAGGGGTTCTTCAAAACCGGGATAGTTCTCAACTTCATCGGTTACTGTGATTTGACCACCCACCATTCCTTTTTCGAATATAGCAGTCTTCAAACCCCCTCGGGCACTATAAAGGGCAGCGCTCAATCCTGCAGGACCGGCACCAATAATAATTACGTCGTATCTCATATTAACCTCAAATAAACTTATCTAATGTGTGCAAAATCCTATATGTATCAATTTAGTCAAGTACAATCCATGCTTTGTACTTGACATAAATACACTCTGCCATAAGCTTGCAAAAAGAAATTAAACGGGAATAGATGATGACACGTGCTATTGTTCTACTTAGCGGAGGAATGGATTCTCTGGTTACAACTGCCATTGCTGCAAAGGAATGTGACGAGTTATTTTGCTTGCATTTCTCTTACGGACAGCGAACACAAGCCAAAGAGAGGCAGTGCTTTAACCAAATTGCCGATTATTACCATGCCCAAATGGCAAAAATTGTGGATTATCGGTGGTTATCAGATATTGGCGGTTCTTCATTAACGGATGCGGAGATTGTAATCAATCACGAAAGTGGCATTCCAAACACGTATGTCCCCTTCAGAAATGCTACAATGCTCTGTGCGGCGGTAGCTTGGGCAGAAGTGATAAGCGCAAGTAAAATATATATTGGCGCAGTTGAAGAAGACAGCTCTGGATACCCAGATTGCCGCGAAGAATTCTTTAAAACCTTCAGAAATCTAATAGAACTTGGAACTGTAAAGGGCAATATTGGCATTTACACTCCAGTTTTACATTTTCGAAAAGCCCAAATAATTAAACTTGGACAAGAGCTAAATGCCCCATTTCAACTATCCTGGAGTTGCTATTTTTCCAACGACAAAGCCTGCGGAGAATGCCCCAGTTGCTTACTTCGGCTTAGGGCATTTAAAGAAGCTGGCTGTGAAGATCCAATACCCTATATGAGTTCAAAATGAAGAAGATACTCCTGATAATGACCGGTGGCACTATTTCGATGAAGAATGTTGTAAATATGGGGGTAGTGCCCACATCAGAGCTTGCGGATTTCCTCACAAAATTCCCCCAACTAAATGGCGTAGCCAATGTGGAAGTGATGGATTATTTGAATATTCCAAGCCCTTATATGACACCAAAGATGATGTTTGGTTTGGCAAAATTAATAGACACAAAGATTTTGGCTTATGATGGCATCGTGGTAACTCACGGCACGGACACTTTGGAAGAAAGTGCTTTTATGGCAGATTTGGTGCTTACCACCCGTAAGCCCGTCATTTTTACCGCAGCAATGCGTAGTGGAAGTGATCTCGGGTTGGATGGACCCCGCAATATCATAGGCAGTGTACGCGTAGCTAGCCATCACGAGAGCGTCGATAAAGGAGTACTGGTAGTAATGAACGACGAAATCCATACTGCCCGCGATGTTGTTAAAACAGATTCCGGTAAAGTTGATGCCTTTACCAGTCCCGGTTTAGGACCATTAGGAATAGTGGATCCGGATAGAATTGTATATCACAGAGCTAGCCTATATCGCGAAAATGTGTGGACAGAGGTTCTAGACACTCGAGTTGATCTAATAAAAGCAGTGTGTGGAATGGACAATAAATATATAGATTGCAGCATCGATAACAGGGCGCGAGCCATTGTGATTGAG
>JAJBBD010000237.1 GCA_020532355.1 Candidatus Cloacimonadota bacterium
ATCTGATAACTGCATCAGACGATTATAACTATTCAAGCCAGCGGCTGCCTCGGCTATCTGTCTTGTGTTCCTGAAATTCTTGCGCAGGTTGTGGCTTCTACCCTGCAGCATTAGCCCTGCCTGCTTCCAGGAAAAACCCCTCGAGTATAGGGTTTGAGACACGTCACCCACCAAAAAGATACTCCGAGCTCCACTGGGTGATCCTCCACCCATCATCCGCTGGGCAATTCTTACTTGAATGGAGGTCAGATCCTGTGCCTCGTCAATTATCACATGCTCGTAAGGTTTATCCAGAGCTTTCTTGAACAATTCACGATACGCTATCAGGCTGATATCCTGCCAATCGATGCGTTTTCTGCTCTGAAGCTGCTCCTGATATGCTTCATAAACTGCCCAAGTGGCCGCCCGGGCCTTTCTGCGCAAAGCTGATTTGCGGCCGTATCTGGGTATGGCTAGATAATCGTCCTGCTTAGTTAGTCCGTTGCCCTTAATTACTCTGCCAATCTCATCACGGAAGAAGGACCAATGGAAGTCATACACATAAGAACGCTCGCTTCTCTGGGCTGTCTGCAGCGCTTCCCGAAAAACTGTCTGAACTTCGTCGTTGTTCAATATGTCTATGGAGTAACCCCTGCCTCGGAGGAATCTCACCAACCAAGCATCGATATTTGCAATTTCCAGATTGGCAGGTAAAGGGCCGATCAGCTCCTCGATCAAAGATTGTGCTGCATTGGCCAGAGTGCGGTTGAAGGTGAGGAAGATCGTTTTGCCACCCGTCTGAGCGCTTTGAACTGCCCTATATAAAGCAACCGTGGTCTTGCCCGACCCAGCACAGCCTTTGAGCATCAAAGGCCCGTTAATGGGCTTATTTACGAATTCCTGCTGTTCTGGCTCCAGATTGAGCATTAACCTTTTAATCTTGCCCTGGCAATATCCCTCCAAGCGGTCAAGGGTAGTTCTGAATAGCAGGCTGTGCTGGTCAAAGAGAGTATCTTCAAACACCGGATCAGTCATCAACTCCATCAGCCAGGTCTGAGTGTGTTTGGGTAAGCCAGGAACAGAAACAGCTTCTTCCGGGTTGGGCGCGGACCTGACAATCGGGATCAGTTCAGAAGGGACTCCCAAAATCCTAAGGTGAGATGCTGGAACGTATTTAAAGGGGTTATCAGCTTGCTCATTTTTGTTTTCAAGCCATTCAGCCGGGATTTGGAAACTTGTTTGTCCCTCATCCGCATGTTCATCTTGGTCCAGTCTGCGAAACGAAGTGTGAGGTGAAAAGGAGCGAATATGCGCTTGATCGATTATGGAGTGGTCTCCTATCCTCCAGAGGCGGATTTCCTCTTCCTGAAACTCGTAGATCAGCCTATGGCTCATGGAGATGTAACACTCCCACTTGTTCGGCACCCTGTTCAATTTATGGGCGTTAAGGGAAGGATGAGCCGGATTCTCGGTTAAGAGCCTGATCTTTTCCAATGATCGCTCTTTAAGTTCTGAAGAGAGTAAATCTAACTCACTTAGGAATTCATCGCTTACTACAAGCTGTTTCATTAGCCAAAGATATCCTTGTCTGTTATGTGTTTGCCCTTGATCACCCAAGCTTTTCTACCATAATCGAAAGACGCAGCCGTACCCCTCATCCTAGCTGCAGCTTTTATCTGATCTTTTACTGGATATGTGTTACCCGTAATGATAGTATCTCCGTTAAGATACTCATACTGCAAATCTGTTTTTTGGTGTGCTGGAGCTCCATTGATTGGATTAACTTCAGCTTGTGCGTTACTTGGCACCAATTCGTACAGTTTATCTATTTCCAGTGCAGGATTGCTCAGAAATTCCCGGACTTTAGCTTCTGGAACCCGATATGCCGCTTTGAGCACTTCATGTCTTTCACGGATAGGTTTATCGGGTATGTTCTGTAGCAACACAACTAATCCCACGTGAGGCCTGTCATCCTTTGCCAACAGGTCTTGCAATACTTTATTTCGCTTAATGCCAAAGAGATAGGAAGCCAGGATTCTGCGGTAATCCGGATATTTCTTCAAGAGCCGAGTCATTACCTCCTGCTGCCCAGGTGTGCCGATTTCATTGGCCAGGCAATGTGTCATCCTCTTGGCCAGTACCTCATCGATGTAGTAACTTTCGAGTTCATCGCTAATATCCCAAGGCAGATTCGGGACGTTGGAGGATTGCATTTGCCGCTCTATGTCCCTCAGATAATCGTTAAAGAGGTTATCCATTGCCTCCAGCCTTTGAACCCAATGGTCATGATTTTCTGGTTGTCTGTCTGGATGGTACTTAACTTTCAGACGGTCATAGATCTGGCGGGCTGTGTCCGGATCGGCATTAATGTCCAGCACCTGCTCCTTAAACTCACTAACCGGATCTCCGGCTCTCAGCTCCGCAGTGGCTGTTCCCTTGCGCTCAGTGCCTAGTTTGATCCCCACAGGTTGTACCTCTCTGAGTGAGTTGGAATCTCCCAGTGGTTCCAGATAGGCTTCCATACCTCCATTGTCACTCAAGGAGAGATTCAGTTTCATACGTACTGAGCCCTTGTTGTCCGGCCGAACGACAGCGTTCAATCTGGCGATCATGCTGTTGGCCTCGGCGCTGGACTCGTTATCCCCCTCCCTTATCTCGATCTCAATTATGTCTTGCAAGTCAACACTAGTACTAAGTTCTACCGATCTTCGAACAGGTCTTTCCTCGCCGCGGTGTATCACTATATGATAAACATCGGTGTTATCTCCCTCAGCAACTCTGATGCCGATGGATTTGGATACCTTACTCGTTACTAATAATCCACCAATCCGTTTGATTTCGGCAAGTCTGGCAGCTCCTAATGCTACACTGGTCAGAGGGTCTCTGTCGTGTAATTCTGCTCCATATTCATCTGTTAGTTCTATGAGATACCTCTTCACACAGGGCATCAGTATAGGCCCGCCAGTCGCAATGATTCTGTCTGGACCTATGCTTTCCCAGTGGGCTTCACGTAGTGCTTGCTTCACTAACTGGTCGCATCTGATTAACAAGGGAGCTACAAGTTGTTCTAATTCCTCTCGACTTACCTTGATCTGGATAGTCGCTCCACTGTTTAACTCAAGAGCATCCTCAACTTCCATCCCATCCGAAAGGCGTTTCTTGATCCTTTCCGCTTCGTAAGGCTTAACATCTTCACTATTGAAACCAAATCTGTTCGCCATGTGATCTACCAAGAGCTTGTCCATGTCAGAACCGCCCAATTCATTGTCACCTACAATAGATACAACTTTCAGGTCAGCCGATCCTGCTGTCCGTTGGATCATGGAAACGTCCAGAGTGCCGCAGCCCCAGTCAATAACCATCCATCTCTCGTTGGCCGTGGCTTTCTGCCCCAGCCCGTGGTGAACTGCCGCTGCTGTAGGTTCATCAACGATGTCAACCGATGGAAGCCCAACTTGTCTGGCAATGTCGATCAGAATCTCTCTATAGGCTTGGCCGGTGTTTGCCGGACAGGTTAAAACAACCAATGCAACTTTGCTCTCTGTAGCCTGGTTGTAAGATGTAAACAACTGGCGGATTTTTGCTGCTGCTAAACACTTTAAATACACAACTTCATTCTCAATATTTTCAACAAGAGCTGTTAATAATCGTCTTTTTATAGCTTGTTCGATTTTGAAGTTCTCACTATTGTGAAATGGTATTATTGTGTCTTTACAACTATCAGTTCCAACAAAGACGTCAGAAGAGACGATTCCATCAACCCCAATCGACTTTAACACTGAGACGTCATTACCCGTCCAAAATGCAAGAATTGAATTACCTGTACCGAAATCAATACCGCAAGTAATCATGATATTAACCTCGGTACATTGACTGTAATATCCATAAACTTATCTAACCATCCAGTTGGGATCATAGCAAGAGGATCGTTTTGTCGGGCAAATTTTATGAATGTGTCATAACGCATTACAAAATCGTAAAAATCTGTAGCATGTTTACTGAGTATTCTTCCATCTCCCATTATAATGATGACTTGAGTACTAGAGTAATCATTGGTGTTTTCAAGTAAAGAAATGATCACATGCTCATTAAGCCCAACAATTGTAGGATCCCCTTTACCAAAACTTGTTATAGCTAACTTCAGTTTCCGGTCTAAATCCAATGCCCCTTGACTCACATTTTTTGTTTCCTTTGGAATATACGCTTGCTTAATATACTTCATGTGGTACAATTCTCCTGAATCCATCACTAATTGGTTGTGGAAGTAACCATCACCAGTTGGGGCTTTATTGATCTTATCAATTATAAATCTGCGTTTTTCAAGGCTTGTTATAAAATATGTCAGCGCTTCATTTGTATTGGCAATTGACAGCATAGTTTCCTCCAACGTAATTACTCAAGCTAGTTTGTACCTTATAGATTCTTAGCTTTGTTCAACCTCGAGTAAACGA
>JAJBBD010000238.1 GCA_020532355.1 Candidatus Cloacimonadota bacterium
CTCCATTTTGCGTCATGACCCTGACATCGTGATGGTGGGTGAGATTCGCGACAAGATTACGGCGGAAACAGCGGTGAAGCTGGCCAATACCGGTCACCTCACCTTCAGTACTCTGCACACCAACGATGCGCCTTCGGCAATTTCGCGTTTGTATAAAATGGGGATTGAGACTTTCCTGCTGGCATATTCCATCAACATCATCATCGCCCAGCGTTTGGTACGCAAGCTCTGCGTTCATTGCCGCAGACCTCTTTCCAAAGAGCATTGGGAAGCCGCGATGCAATTGGGCATCAGCAAAGAAGAATTGGAAGCTGGGATGATCTATGAACCCGTGGGTTGCCGAAAATGCCATAACGGCTATAAAGGTCGAATAAACGTAGCTGAGGCACTGTATTTCTACCCCGAGATCCGCCAGGAAATAGTAAAATCCATTAGTGATATCGATGAAGAACGCATCCGCAAGATCGCGGAAAAACACGGTATGCTCTCCATGCGCGACAGCGGGGTGGAGCGTATGCGGGAAGGCCTCACCGACCTCACCGAAGTTCTTTTTGTAACATCAGAGGACTAGAATATGAGCATGATGGAAATGTTTTTAGCACTGATGGCAATAATGCTGTTTACTACATTGTCATTGACATACAACCAAGCTATATGGAGGCAAACAGATTATATCAATAATGCAACAATGGTAGTTCAAGCTTCCCAGATATGTCATTCAATCCTGGATGAGGCAGACGCCAAGCTCTTTTCCAATCAAATAGAGTTCACTGATATTGTGGATACTTACAATTTCACAGATACACAATCTTATCCGCATCTACCTGTTACATTTACAGTATCATGCGTAGCAACAGATTGCGATTCTCTGGGGCAGGATTTAGAGACTCCAAATCCCAATAGTCTGTTCAAAAGAATTGAAGTGTCTGTAAGTGGTCCGACTGCATTGAGGTATCCCTATAAGATGAAACGTCTGTATACCAAGACTTTTATGTAGTTATTATGGGAGTTTTACTTGATGTTCTGGGCAGTGTTATAATCGCTGCGACTCTTTTCTTGATGATGATGACATTTCAGCTTCAGATGCAAGAAACAGCAGCAAGAATCCATTATACCGGATCAATGATAGATCATATGGACACAGCAGCTAGCAAACTGAATCACATAATGGCTATGGCAGGGATAGGAGTTCCAGTAGATTCTGTGTGCGTGATCGCGGACGAATCAAGATTGGTATTCAGAACCTTCTGGAACTGCGAATCTGATACCCTATCTGAAGATCGTCATCTGATCGATATTAAACTTGGTGATTCAACTCAACATGGATCCATACTGGAGATTAACCAGGACGGAACCTTGATTGAACCTCTCGGATATATACTCTACATTGAGGATGTGGCTTTCAACTACTATGACAAGAATGATAACCAAACAACTACTCCCGCAAATGTGATGTCTGCAGAAATACTGCTTACTTTCCGTCGAGATAGCCCATGGCGACAGGATCAACCCTTGCGCACAAACATCCAGTTGAAGTGTTTCTTTATGAATAGTTACCTGCAGGGAGCTTAAGATGGGTCGAGCTGCTCTAATCTTTGTTATTCTGATGACTACAATATATGCGGGTATTCTAACTTCTCTAAACAAGTTTATTGGGGGAGTTCCCGAAATTTTGATCAGGAATCAGTTGAACAAAGAAGCTGAGAATGTAAGTGATTTCGCTCTTAGAAATGCAATACGTAATGCTGGTTCTCAAGAGTTTCTGGATTCCTATCTACAGGGAGAAAACTTCGCCGACGAACTCACTTTTACTCAGAGCTTTGATGATTTTATAATCGGCAATTGCAGAATCGACAGTCTCCGCTACAGTTATGTAAATAGCAGGTCACATTACAAAGTGATGAGCTATATCACAGCATCTCTCCAGGGTCAGGAAGTATCACGCAATGCAGAGATGTCCTTTAACTATCCCTTTTTGGATCTTGGCTCAGATAAACCAAACATCATGTATCTTGAAATGGAACGATTAATACTATTTCCATGGCTTTTTGAAGGCAATAACTATCTTCCCGATTCTTCCGGAAACAACTACAGCGGTACTGCTGAGGGTTTTTCTCTGATTTCTGCCACAATACCTTGGGGTGGAGCATTCAGCAGGTATTGTACAAAGTTCAATGGAATCGATAATTACATATCTGTGGCTCCTCAACCAGATTCCACAGGTTTGGATAGCTTAAACACGGATAACTCATTTTCATTATTGGCATTTGCAAAGTTTGACAAGAAAGGTGGCTTCCTTGATACCGGACCACCCAGCCAGGGAACTTTGATATGGATTCCGAGTGACCCATATAGCTCTAGCTTGCGCTACAAACCATCTGCAGGAATATGGTACAATAAATCCGATAAAAAACTGCACTTCGCAGTAACGCAAGATGATGATGAAAATACGATGTTGGAGATAGCTGTCTCCTTTACTCCATATGCAGAAGTATTCTATCATCTGTTAGGTATTCCGTTGTTTAATCCTGCTTTCTATGAGTATTCATGGGGATCTTATGGCTTAACGTATAATAACGGAGTCTTGAAAGCTTTTGTGAATGGAGTGCTAGTTGGCACACAGGTTGGAGAAAATGTTCGTGCATACCCAAGTTCATATGGCATGTCCATTGGAAGAAGGGATCTGCGTGGGGGTAGCTTCAGCAGTTCAGACTTTCAGTATTTTTGTGGAGTAATAGACCAGGCTGGTATGCATGATCGTGCTTTGATAGGTTCAGAGATGCATTCTTGGCACAATGGTGTTATGAGTTCTACCCTTATAAAATATATAAGAGACTGATTGGAAAGAGAGAATGATAATGTTATGTAGTTCAACTGAAATCATTGATGTAAAAGATATGATCAATACGTCGATCTTATGCTCTAAAGGACTCGCTCTTATGCACAGGATTACTCGAAAGATAATTTTTACTAGTGTTCAATGCTGCCTATCAAGGCAAGAAGGAAGGTCGTGATGCTTTCAATGGCTAACTTTGTGCTTTTGGCGTCCGCTGGTTCTTTGACCTCATGGGTACTGATTGCGCTTGTCTTGATTCTGGCTGTTGTGATATTTTACTGTCGTCAGCAATCTCTTAAGTACCGCAACGAGAGTCGTTTTATGCGGGAAGCCTTAAACTCATGCAAGACTAAGCTGGAGAAAATAGATGAACTAGAAAAGTTGATCCCTGAACTACAAAAGATATCGAAGCTGGATCATGATGTGAATACTCCGCTCTGCGTGATCACAATGTCTTTGGGCAGGGCAAAGAAGCTGGGACAAGAGACCGGAGACGATTTTTTGATGAACAATGTGAAA
>JAJBBD010000239.1 GCA_020532355.1 Candidatus Cloacimonadota bacterium
GGGTGCTTCCTCTTTGCAGGCAAAAAAGTAGCTTTGGTGGGTGGTGCGATAGCTGCCGATCAAGCTTTAACCATAGCCCAGGCAGGAGCTGCTCACGTGGAAATGATTACATTGGAAACCTTTGCAGAGATGCCGCTAACAGAGCGAGAAAAAGAGATACTAGTAGAAAACGGTGTACTTTTTAGTCATCGGAGTCGCATTGCCGAGATTGTGAATGAAGGCGAACGTACAGTGGGGATTAAGCTACGCAGAGTGGTTTTACCACAAGGCGAAAGCTTCCACCCCTCTCGCATCAAAGATGAAGATGGTTCTACCGATCAATTCCGCAACTTCGACTTGGTAATTATCGCCGTAGGCAACCGTCCAGCATTCAAGATTGAAGGCGAAGGCATCTACAGTACAGGCGATATGGTGAATGGACCCAGCACAGTGGTGGAAGCAGTTGCTTCCGGCAAAAACACAGCTTTCAAGCTTGATGCCGATTTGCGTAAGATCAACACTTATCGCAAACCAGAAAAGACAACCAAGAGTACAAACAGAGTACCGGGTTGGAATAGACTGCCAGTATCTTTACACACAGACTTCTTCGGGCGTAAGCTGCGCTCGCCCTTCATCCTCTCTGCTGCGCCACCATCAGACGGTTACGAGCAGATGAAAACCGCTTATGAAGCAGGGTGGGCAGGGGGAATTATGAAGACCAGTTTCGACAATCTGGATATTCATATCCCCAGTGAATATATGTTTGTTTGGGGCGATAAGGGCAAAACCTTCGCCAATTGTGACAATGTGTCTGAACACCCTATCGACAGAGTTTGTGCAGAAGTAGCCCGCCTCATCAAAGAATACCCTGATCGCCTTACTATGGCATCCACCGGTGGTCCCGTCACGGGAGATGACACCAGTGACAAAGTGGGCTGGCAATCAAACACCAAAAAGCTGGAAGCAGCAGGTGCCATGGGTATCGAATATTCTCTTTCTTGCCCTCAGGGTGGAGATGGCACAAATGGCGACATCGTAGCACAAGATCCTGCCCTTACAGCCAAAATTATCGATTGGGTGATGCAGATTTCCGATCCTGAGATTCCTAAATTGTTCAAACTAACCGGAGCCGTAACTGCCATTTATCCAATTATCAGTGCCGTAAAAGAGGTTTTTGATCGCTATCCGAATAAAAAAGCAGGCGTGACTCTTGCCAATACATTCCCTACTTTGGGCTTTCGGCAAGCAGAGGGCAAATGGGATAAAGGCATCATTGTAGGCATGAGTGGTGAAGGCGTATTACCCATCAGCTATCTCAGCCTCGCTCGTGCCGGTAGTATGGGAGTATTCATTTCTGGAAATGGCGGTGCTATGAACCATCATGATGCAGCTAATTTCCTCGCCTTAGGAGCGGGAAACGTACAGTTTTGCACTCTGCCAGAACGTTATGGTTACGGCATAATTGATGAATTGGAGAGCGGATTGAGTCACTTGCTGCAAGAGCGCGGCATAAATAGCGTGAGCGAACTTATTGGAATTGCCCAGCCTCATCCGGTTACGGACTTTATGGATTTGAAGCCCAAACATAAACGCAGTTCCCTTATCAAAGATCTATGCGTAAAGTGTGGTAATTGTACCCGCTGTCCATATTTGGCAATAGAACTGGATAGTGAAGGATACCCAAGCATAGATGAGGATAAGTGCATGGGTTGTAGCCTGTGTGTTCAATTATGCTGGACAAACGCACTGGAAATGGTAGAAAGAAAATAAGGCAAAAAATATCGATAACTGAAAACCCCGCCCTTGCAGACGGGGTTTTTTAATACAGTTGTTCTAGAAGCTAACGGAGTTGTTCCGAATACTGTAGAGACGGTTTATCTCTATTGCTGAACAGCTATTTGAGGGTACAATCGCAGTATTCAGAGAAGCCGTATCGATCCCGCCAAAGCTCTGTGGTTTATGATGCTGGAGCTCTGCAATTAGTTCTTCTGCGAGGTTGTTCCAATATGGAATATCCGCCGTTGCAGGAGAAATGAGTCCCACGCTGTAAAACAGACGGGAGAGCTCGCCAAACAGGGTGGATTTTAGCGGATTATGAAAGCGGGAAAGCTTTCCATTATCCCCAATAGCATGAGCTTCCAATTCTAGATAGTTGGGTCCAGGAAGGATTAGTGGACAGTCACAATCCTCAGGGATATTTGTAGATACACAAACTCTAAATCTTGCTTTCGCAGAGGGTGCAACACCGAAACCGATGGCAAAATCACACTCTTCTTCATTAACCACTTCCGGATTTAGCGCCACAAAAGCGCTGTGATTCATATAATCCGTAGTATGCATTACATTTTCTGTTCCGGCAAGATTCCATAAGGCTCCGGCAAGCTTCTCAGAAATTCGGTTCTGATTGTAGATATACAGACGGCCATCTTTGGCTTGCATATTGCTAAGATCGGGATAGCTTTCATCGGCAAAGCGTGTGTAGGCTTCGTCTTCGGGCATCGCTACCAAGATCAGCTTTTTGCCTTTCATCTGCTCAAGACGAATTATGCTAAGCAAAGTGCGGTTAAGCACTCCCACTATCACATATTCATTAAATTCTGTAAGGCGCAGGAAGGGGTTTTCCTTTGGACTGATATCCAGATACTGGTCACTAAAAGCCCTATAACCGGAAGCAGCACTTAGCTCACAATTTAGTGACTTTGCGATTCTATCAGCTACCAGCATTTCTTCAAGGCTGATGTGCGGGCTGATCTCGACACTTTTACTTTGGGCTGATTTCAGTGCAGTACTAAACACATTCAACGCCTCGCTCCAGCTAATTTGCAGATATTCACCATTCTTAAGCATCAGAGGCTTTTGCTGCTTGTGGTTATAGCTTTGCCATCCAAAGCGTCCCATAAAGCAAAGGTTTTTCCCATTGAAACCGGGCTTATCTTGAGGAGTGGTAATTTGTACCACTTCACTGGCTTGTACCCCCACTGAGATGTCGCAGCCAATGCCACATAAACCACAGTTTTGGCGGACACTGTCCTTTTGTGCGGGATTTAGCTTGTAACTCAGATTGCGTTCTACCAAGGCTCCTACCGGGCATACATCAATGCATTTGCCACAGCTCATGCAGCTCGTTTGAGTGAGAGATTCTCCAAACTCCGGTGCCATCACAGTAGCGAAACCCCTGTAAATAAAGCCCAATACGTTTGCTCCCTGAACCTCAGCACAAGTGCGGATGCAGCGTGCACAATTGATGCATTTATTGGCGTCGCGAACGATGAAAGGATGGCTGTAATCTATGGGATGGCGGGAGATATTGCCAACAAAGCGATCTACCTCAACCTCGTATTCCGAGCAGTAATTCCTCAGAGCGCAATTTGTGTTCACCTGACAACCACATTCTAGGCACCGTGATGCTTCGGCTCGAGCTTGTGCTTCGCTAAATCCTTTTTCTACCTCGGTGAAAGTGTTTCTCGCTTCTACTATAGATATCTCCGGCATAATTTCGCGTGGAATTTGCTTAAATACTTCGTATTCTTTGGCTGAGACTTCGCTTATTTTCTTTGCTTTCTTGGAATTGAATTCAAACTTGGCTTTGGGCAGTGTACCTTTTATCAGATATTCAGCGATAGCTTCGGCAGCTTTACGACCATCTGCGATAGCTTCGATTGCAGTAGCAGCGCCGCGCTGAAAATCGCCTCCGGCAAAGATATTGGCAATTCCGCTATACATGGTGTGTTCATCCACAATAGCGGTCTGCCAGCGCGAAATGGGAAGTTGTTTTCCTTGCACTTCGTTGTGCGGCATGGTAAAAGCGCTTACATCCGGTACTTGTGAGATGGCGGCAATAATGCTATCAAAGCTTTTCATAAAGAACTCTCCGGTTGGTTCCGGTCTTCTTCTGCCGCTTGTATCGGGCTCACCCAAGCGCATTCTTTCGATTTTTACTTCTTTAAGAGTGCCATTTTCGCCCAGATACTCCACCGGATTGCATAAGAAATAGAATTGTACGCCTTCGTGTTCGGCAGCTTCGATCTCGAAAGGCTCGGCGGGCATTTCATCCTTTGTGCGGCGGTAGATTACAGTAACATCGCATCCCAGTCGAATTGCAGTTCTAGCACAATCTATAGCTGTATTGCCACCGCCCACGACCGCGAGCTTTTTGCCTGTTTTGTAAGCTTTGCCTTTGGCATGGGCTTTCAGAAAATCCACGCCTAGATAGCACCCTTCTAGATTGCTGCCCGGTACAGGCATAGGTACGGCGTTTTGAGCGCCTAAAGCCAGATAAACTGCATCGTAGTCACGGCTAAGGCTTTGCAAATCAAGGTCTTTACCTAGAGTCCTACCATAATGAATCTTCATTCCTCCACTGGACATCAGGGCAATTTCTTCATCCAATACTTTCTTAGGCAGGCGATATTCCGGTATTCCATAGCGCAACCAGCCTCCGCAAGTTTCTTCTGCTTCGAAGAGATCCACATTGAAGCCTTCATAGCTAAGATAGTAACCGCAGGTGAGTCCACTGGGACCTCCGCCGATTATTGCCACGAGTTTCCCATTATCGGGTTTACGTTCTGGAGTATATTGCCAAAAGTCTTTTAAGTCTTCATCAGCAGCGAAGCGTTTTAGTTGACGGATGGCAATTGGTTCATCCACTATACTGCGACGACATTCAGTTTCGCAAAATGCTGGGCACACTCTGCCAATTGAGAGGGGCATAGGTAGCGTATCTTTTATTATTTTTACTGCTTCATGGTATTTGCCATTAGCGATAAGCGAAACGTAGGTTTGGATGTCCACATGGTTTGGACAGGCCATTTTACAGGGTGCCTCACAATCCGCATAGTGGTTGCTAATCAAGAGTTCCAATGCCATCTTGCGCGCAGCATGGATCTCTTTGCTATTGGTAGTAATCTGCATGCCGGGAGTAATTTTAGTTCCGCATGAAGTTACAAATCCCTTTCTACCTTCCACTTTTACGGCGCAAACCCAACATGAGCCGTAGGGTTTTAGTTCCTCATCATGACACAGGGTAGGGATGTGGATGCCTTCGCTTTTGGCGAGTTCCAAAATTGTTATTCCTTCAGGGGCTTCAATTGATTTTCCGTTCAATATTACTTGCATCTGTCTCATCCTTTCCTGATCGCATTAAATTTGCAGGCATTAAAACAAGCTCCGCAGTGGATACATTTGCTTTGATCGATAACATGTACTTGTTTTACTTTTCCAGAAATACAAGATACCGGGCATTTACGGGCGCAAGCGGTGCAACCTATACATTTATCGGGGATTATCTCGTAGCGCAGAAGTTCGGTACAAACTCCAGCAGGACAGCGTTTCTCTTCGATGTGTGCCAAGTATTCATCTTTAAAGTAGCGCAAAGTTGTCAGCACAGGATTTGGGGCGGTTTGTCCCAAACCACAGAGTGAACCCTTAATGATATTTGAAGAGAGTTCTTCCAAGCGCTGGATATCTTCAGGTTCGCCTTTGCCTTTGGTAATGCGGGTTAAAATCTCCAGCATGCGTTTGGTTCCGATGCGGCAGAAGGTGCATTTACCACAGGATTCATTTTGCGTAAAGTTCAAAAAGAAGCGTGCCACATCTACCATGCAAGTACCTTCATCCATAACCACCATACCGCCGGAGCCCATGATGGCACCAGTAGCGTTGATGGAGTCGTAATCCACAGTAGTGTCCAGCAGCGAAGCAGGTATGCAACCACCCGAAGGACCTCCCATCTGCACGGCTTTAAAAGGCTTCTCTGTTTTCATGCCCCCACCTACTTTGTAAATGATATCGTGCAGTGTGATCCCCATTGGTACTTCTATCAGGCCGCTTCCGGCAATCTTTCCGGCAAGGGCAAACACTTTAGTACCAGGAGTTTTTTGGGTACCAATCTTACGAAATTCTTCCGCTCCATGATTGATTATCCAAGTAATATTCGCCCAAGTTTCCACATTATTGATATTGGTAGGGCAGCCCCACAAGCCACTTTCTGCGGGGAAAGGAGGGCGAATAGTAGGCATACCGCGCTTACCTTCGATAGATTGCATCAAGGCGGTTTCTTCTCCACAAACAAATGCTCCAGCGCCTTCTTTAATATGCAAATCAAAGCTAAATCCGGTATCCATGATATTTCTACCCAAATAGCCTTTTTGTTCGGCGGCTTCAATGGCAATTTTTAGATGACGAATTGCCATGGGATACTCAGCGCGGCAATAGATATAACCTTCATCTGCTCCCATGGCAAAAGCACCTATAATCATGCCTTCGATCACATTATGCGGATCTCCTTCCAAAATGCTGCGATCCATAAATGCTCCTGGATCACCTTCATCAGCATTGCAAACCACGTATTTTTTGGCACCTTTAGCTTTGGCGGCAAAGCTCCATTTCAATCCGGTAGAAAATCCTGCACCACCTCGGCCGCGCAGCCCTGAATCTTTTACCAAATCAATTATCTGCAATGGTTGCATTTCTAATGCTTTTGTTAGGGCAGTATAGCCTCCGTGTTCGATATAATCGTCGATGGATGTGGGATCGATAACTCCACAATTGCGCAATACAATGCGCGTTTGCCCTTCCAGCAAGCCGTTTCGCGTCCCATCATGGTTGTCGGCAAGGATTATATTGGTTTGAGGCAATTCACCCTTTTGGTATGCCTCTAAGAATTCTATCACCTTGCTTGCATCAACCTTGCCCAAGCTAAGTGTGCCCTGCTTTCCTCCGCTTAGTTCCACGATGGGCTCTTCAAAACACATCCCAATGCAGGCTGTGCGTTTTAGTTCAAAATGTTTTCCAGCAGCTTTATATTGTTGCAATACATTATAAACTTCCATCGCACCCGCAGCTATGCCGCAGCTTGCCATGCCCACTTTTACGGTAATATTGCTCATTTTTCCTCCTCAAAAGCATATCGTTCGAGGATGGGAGGGATTGCCTCAGGGCTTAGTTTGCCATATGTAGTATCGTCTATCATTATCACTGGCGCCAGCGAGCAGCAACCCAAGCAGGCTACTTCCATTAAAGTGAAGTTCATATCTTTGGTTGTACTTTCGTCATCTTCAAGTTTTAGAGCTTGGACTAAAGCTTCTTTGATGCCATCTGCATCGGAAACGTGACACGCCGTGCCCTTGCATACGCGAATAATGTGTTTACCTTGCGGTTCTAGCTTAAACATCGAATAGAATGTAGCGACGCCATATATATCAGCAGCGGGGATGCCGGTTTCTTTGGCAATATATCGCATTGTGTCTTTGTTCAGATGTCCCAGCAAAGCTTGGATTTCCTGAAGAAGCGGAATTAGAATACCCGGTTTTCCCCGATACTTCCCGATGATTGAGTCTAACTGAGAAAAATCTTTATCCATCGCACTTCCTTTGATATTAGCTTTTGGTATAATATACACCCAGTCTTCGGATGATAAATATTACCAATGATGGCAATAAATCTTGAGCTATCCAATCTTGTCAAATAAAAAACGAGATATCCTGAGCTTAGTCTGCAGGTTTTGCTTTTTGCTGGATTTCATGTTGATAGAGTGGGTTATCTTGATTGCTATAGCTTAGAGGTTCTAGGGAGTTGAGAAGAATAGCACCTTGTACAGGGAATTCCGATTATCCGGAAGTATGCATATTGCAATATGAGGCAAATCCAAAATTGTGTTTCTAAAATTATACCGCATTATAAGCTTCATGCTTCAAGCAAGTATGCAGGAAGGTTAAAGCTAATATTATGCATAATTTGCGGGATAATCTCCGCTTAAAGCATAGTTATGTTATGCTTGAGGTACAGACTTGGTAATCATTATGAAGTATCCAATCTCAAAAGATAGAAAAGTGATATCTTAATAGCGTCACATTACCCTCTAACAGATTGTCGTTCTGGAGCTTGAAGATTGGATTAAGGGCTATTTTGTGGTGTTAGCACAAGTCTTATCTTTTTTATATCTATTGGTCGCAACCAGCCTATTTTTCTCATTTGAATATCTTGCCAAGCCAATCTGTAGATAGAAGTGACTATAAATAGCAACAATGCTGCAAAAAGGCAGCTTTTTTTATTGACACAATGTGTACGATACTTGTTATGGATTATATAGGTGGAAAAGTATAGACAATGGAAATCATCAAAACCAACTCTCTGATTAAAGATTACGATCTTGGCAAGGTTAAGGTACGTGCTTTGAATGGTATAGATATCAATATCAAAGCGGGTGAATTTGTGGCGATAATGGGTCCCTCAGGTTCTGGTAAAAGCACTTTGATGCATATAATCGGATGCTTAGACCGTCCCAGCGGGGGGGAATATTATCTGGATTCGGATTTGGTAAGCCAGTTGCCAAAATCTGCTCTGGCGGGAATTCGTAACCGCAAGATAGGATTTGTGTTTCAATCTTTCAATTTGTTACCACATCTAAGCATCGTAAAAAACGTTGAACTACCGTTGATGTATAGCGGGATGTCGGGACGCTTACGCCGGGAGAAAGCTAAGAGCATACTTGCCGGAGTTGGTCTCTCAGACCGCTTTAAGCACAAACCGAATGAGCTTTCAGGGGGGCAGAGGCAGCGAGTAGCCATAGCTCGTGCCATTGTGAACGATCCCTCAATACTTTTAGCAGATGAGCCCACGGGCAATTTGGATTCTCAATCTGGAGGGGATATTTTAGAGATTTTCAGCAAATTGCACGAAGCAGGGAATACGGTGATTATTGTAACTCACGATCCTGCAGTGGCAAGCAGGACAGATCGAATTATCAAGATAAAAGATGGAAAGGTGGATTATGGCGATCTCGCTTAGCGAATCTTTCCACATAGGGATATCCGATATCATGATGCGTAAAGTGCGCAGCCTTGTAACTATTTTGGGAATTGTTCTGGGCGTAATGTGCATCATGGTGGTTTTGGCGATCATCAGTGGAATGAACGAAACTACGCTAAGCTGGATGGAAGAACGCGGGGGAGTTGGAAAAATCGAGATATTTCGCAATTGGGATTATGATTTTAGCAAGGGTGGATATGCATCTTTGAGTATAACGGAGTTTAACCGACTGCGGGATTTGGTGCCCGAAGCAAAAGCGATTAATTCTACCGTACAGATGTGGGATTCTCGATTAAAACATGGAGGACTAACTTATACCGGTGTATGTATGGGCATTTTACCGGATTTCACGATAGCAGAAAACTGGAATGTGGATAGCGGCAGATTCATCAATCAAATAGATGTACGCGAAAACAGTAACGTAGTAGTATTGGGTTCTTCTGTGGCACGGGATCTCTTTAAGGGGGCAGATCCAATTGGGGAAAGTATAAGCATAGCTAATAACACGATGCAAGTGATTGGAGTAATGCAGGAAAAAAAGTGGGAAGGTGAAGGGGGAGGCATGTGGTCGGGCAATGCTTTGGAATATCTAAATCAGCAGAGCTTTATTCCTATTTCTACTTCAATAAGTAAATTCGGTTCGGAAAACATGATATCCAGCATCCAAGTACTGGCTCATACTCCAGAACAAGCTTTGCAATTACAGAAAAAACTCAAGTTGATTCTGCTTAATATAAAGCGTGGTAAGGAAGTTTTTAGGGTGCGCTCTGCTCAGGAAGAATTATTGCAGATGCAACAGAACTCTCGGATATTTAGCATGGTGTTTACGATGATTGCTTCAATTTCACTATTGGTAGGGGGCATTGTGATAATGAACATTATGCTGGCATCCATAAAAGAACGAACCCGAGAGATTGGCGTACGCATAGCCGTAGGAGCGCGCAGATTGGACATCTTTCTCCAGTTTTTGGTGCAAACCGTATTAATTACGGCGTTTGGCGGAGTATTGGGAGTTGTATTGGGTTTCACAATTTTAGACTTGGTGAGCGGATTTCTTGAGATGCCAATGAAAGCAGATCCGGGCATGATAATAACTGCGCTAATTGTATCTGTGGGAGTGGGTTTGGTATTTGGAATTGTCCCAGCTATTAAAGCCGGGAATCTGGATCCGGTAATAGCATTGAGGGAGGAATAAGATGGGAAAAAAGAAAGCCAATATGAGCAATACCTTTCATAAGCTGTTCAATCCGATTATTCAAGCCATAAGTATCAAGTTTTATAAAATCTGGTTAAACCTTTTAAGCCCCAAACGAAGAAATAAGCTGTTTATGAAAGCAAAAGATTTTGTGTCGCTTCTAGTAAATAGAATCATCAAAGAGCGCATTCCGCGGGAAGCGGGCAGTTTAGCGTATGTTACAATCCTAGGCTTTATCCCATTTATAACTTTTATCGTGATGATTGTACCAGATTTACCTTTCTTAAATCTGAAAGATAGAATTGCTGATGTGGTGGCAAAGAACTTTATTCCTGGCTCTGCGGATGCTGTAATGGACATGATAAACGAAATGATAACTCGGAGGATGGGTCTCAACATTATGGTGTTTGCTATTCTGTTGGTATCCTCGTATCTGCTGTTTAACAATATCCGCGTAACTTTCGATCGCATTCTAAGTACACACGCACCGGAAAATCCAGATATTCTAACTCAGTTTGTAAAGTTCTTTGGCACTCTGGTATTTGGATTCATCATCTTGGTGCTTCTCTTTTCCAGTTCTTCATTGCCCATTATATCGCGTTTAGTAAAGTTAAAAATCTTCACTTGGCTTACCTATATTCTTCCTTTTATAACACAGTTCTTTGCCCTCTTTTTTATGTATATGCTATTACCAACGGTACGCATCAAGCGGCGGAGCTTGTTTTTAGGAACATTTTGGACAACTGTGATTTGGATTTTGGTGAAGAGTGGATTTGACGTATATATCTACAATCTTACAAGTTATCAGGCTGTATATGGAGTTTTGGCAGCTTTGCCCATCTTCCTGTTCTGGATATACATCAACTGGCTTATTATTCTGGGAGGCATTGTGATGGTAAGCGTTATCGATAAAGATGTTCGCGAAGAAGTAATCCAGAAAACTCCTGAACAGGTGGTAAAGATTACCTTGGAGATGTTTAGCGATAGCAAACTGAACAATCGGTTGGAAAGCTTTGTGAATAAAAAAGATATTAAGGATTTTGTCGGCAATATCGACGAGGAAGGTAATAAATGAATAAGTACGCTCTAATTAGCGTTTCCGATAAAACTGGCATAGAAACTTTAGCAATGGAGCTGGAAAAACTCGGCTATAAGATTATTTCTACGGCAAGAACAGCTAAACATCTGAGACAGTTTTGCACATCTTTGATGGAAGTTAGCGATTATACCGGTTTTCCAGAAATCTTGGACGGTAGGGTTAAAACCTTGCATCCCAAGATTCACGGAGCTATTTTAGCAGATAGAAGCAAAGAAAGCCACTTGCGTAACCTAAAAGAACATTCAATTGGACAAATAGATGTTGTGGTTGTGAATCTATATCCCTTTGCCGATGTGCGTATGAAAGAGAATAGCACTCATGATGAAATTATCGAGAATATCGATATTGGTGGACCCAGCTTGATTCGGGCAGCGGCAAAAAACTATCGTAACGTTACCGTATTGTGCGATCCTCGAGATTACATCCCCACATTGGAACACCTTAAGCAAGATCAACAAATCCCGGAGTGCTGGAGTAGCTATTTGGCACAAAAAGCTTTCTTCCTAGTAAGTAATTACGATGCCATTATAGCCGATTACTTGGAAGATTTTCGAAGCGAATGTGAGCCGGATATACAAATGCCCCCCTTTATGGATGTAAGCGCCAATATGAATAGACCGCTTCGTTACGGAGAAAACCCCCATCAGAAGGGTGCTTTTTATACTAACCATCCGAATGGATGGCGGGTGCTGCATGGCAAAGAACTCTCGTTTAACAATATTTTGGATATAGATGCTTCATTAAGGGCTATACGTTTGTTCGCAGAGCCTAGCGTCATTATAGTTAAGCACTGTAATCCTTGTGGAATCGGTAGCGGAGACTGTCTATCCGAAGCGTATCGCAAAGCATTTGCTACAGATACCGTTGCACCTTATGGTGGAATAGTGGTGGTAAATCGCAAGCTGGATCTTGAAACCGCAGTAATGATCAATCGCATCTTTACCGAAATTATTATTGCTCCTGGGTATGAGGATGGAGTTTTGGACGTTCTAATGAAAAAGAAAAGCCGCAGACTCATCCACTTTGATCCCACTTTCCTAATTAAACCCAGCAATCACTATGAAGTAAAAACCATGCTTTGGGGATACTTGGCACAGGATTGGGATCTGGTGAATGAAGATATTGAAGAATGGAGAGTGGTAACCCGTAAACAGCCATCTAAAGATGAGTTTGATGCTATGCTCTATGGATGGAAAGCGGTTTCGCTGGTGAAGTCGAATGCCATAGCGCTGGCATACCCTCAACAAATTGTGGGTTTTGGCATTGGGCAAACAAGCCGCATCGACAGTACCTCAATTGCAATTTGGAAGGCAAAGAAGTTTAAGCACGATCTCAGTAGGGCTATTTGTGCATCAGATGGTTTTTTCCCTTATCGTGACAGCATCGATGAATTGTATCAAGCCGGTGTGAAGGCAGTTGTTCAACCAGGTGGTTCAAAAGGTGATGAAGAATGCATTCAAGCCTGTGATGAATTGGATATGACAATGATATTCACCGGATACCGCCACTTTAGGCATTAAAATGTTTGACAGAATGCCGCCACCGAAAAGATTGGCAATTGCGCTTGCGGAGATGTGTCCGAGTTGGCTGAAGGAGCACGATTGGAAATCGTGTAAACGTGTGAGCGTTTCTAGGGTTCGAATCCCTACATCTCCGCCACAATCTATACACGGGCTAAATTCTGTTTACACACACAATTTTTCGCAGTCTTACTTTGGGCTGCACCCAATTATACAAGTACATTTTTTTAGAAGGAGGCTCAAATGAGCACCAAAAAAGTCATTTTAATCGTGTTTATCGTCCTTGTTATCCTGATAGCGTTATCATTTTGGACCGGCAAGCAGATGAGCAAATTGTCTCTTAATGCTCCCGGCTCAACTCCAATTAGTTCGGGTAGCTGGCTTCATCTGGATCCGGGAGCATACATCCCGGAGTATAGTGAATTACTGCCTTTTAATCTGTTTGGCACAAAAGAATTGAGCAGCATGCAAAACTTAGTAGCAAAAATCCGCAGTGCCAAAGACGACAAGCGCATAGATGGCATATTTATTGAACCGATGGGTATGCAGATCTCTATGGCAAGTATGAATGAGCTGGGTTTAGCTATTCAGGATTTTAAAAGTAGCGGAAAGCCAGTGCTTGCTTTTGGCGATATGATGAGTCAGGCAGATTATCTTTTGGCCAGTTATGCCGATGAGATCTATATGGATCCATCTGCATCAGCAGGCTTGTTACTAACCGGAGCAGCAGCTAATATAACTTTTTTTAAAGAGTTATTCGATAAAATTGGCATAAAAATGCATGTGGTTCAATCCGGTGAATACAAAGGAGCCGGTGAACCCTATACTCAAACCTCTTTATCGGAGGGAACGCGTGCTAATATTGCCGAAGCCATTTCCGATAGATTTGATCTTATTATCGATGCCATCGCCCAAAGGCGTGAGCTAACTCGCGATGATGTATTGGCAGTATATCAGGGTAGGACAGATCTGTTTATCTCGGCGCAGCAGGCTTTGGAGCTTAAGCTTATTGAAGCGGCAGGCTCTCGTAAAGAACTCTGCCAGAAACACAACATCGATGAGGATAAGCTAGTAAGGGTATCTGCGTATTCGGCAAAAGAAAACACTCATAGCGGCGATATTGTTGCCGTAGTATATCTGGAAGGGCAAATCATGGGCGGAAACGCTTCGATGGGGCAGGCGCTTATTTCGCATAATAAAGTGCAGAAAGTAGTGGAAGATATTCAGAATGATTCTTCGGTAAAAGCTGCTGTTATTCGTGTAAACAGCCCCGGCGGAAGCGCTCTGGAAAGTGAATACATCTACCGTGAATTATCGCAGTTAAATGCAAAAATCCCTGTAGTAATATCGATGGGCGGTACAGCTGCATCTGGCGGGTACTATATTTCTTGTGCTGGAAGGTATGTAGTAGCAGATTCCAGTACTATAACCGGATCCATCGGAGTTGTTATGATGATACCGGAAGCCACCGGACTAAGCCGCAAAATTGGTGTACGCTCGCAAACGATTAGATATGGTAAGTATGCAGGAGTATTAAACCCCTTAGAACCTTACTCCGCCGAGCTTATAGCTTCTCTAAGACGCAATTCGGAGGATACTTACAACGAATTCAAGTCCAGAGTGATGACGGCACGGAACATTAGTCCCGATAAAATCAACAGTTTGGCAGAAGGCAGAATCTTTAGTGCCGAAGATGCGCTTGCTCTCAATTTGATAGATGAAGTGGGTACGTTGGACAATGCCATCGCAAAAGCCGCTGAGTTGGCAAGTATTACCAGCTACTCAGCCAAAAATTTCCCGCGCAAGAAGAGTGTGTTGGAGTTTCTTAGAGAACTGGATATCACCAATCTTCAGGCACTTTCTTTATTAAAAGGAAAGCAGTTCAACCTTCAGAAGCTTACAGAAACCATGCTAACCGATATTGAACCATACAAATGGCTATATCTGATGCCGGTAGGAATCGATTAATATGCGCAAAGACAGTGTTAATACAGAGATAATTGTAAACGTTCACCCCCTCGAAAAGAGGGTGGCGGTTTTGGAAGATAATCGCTTAGTAGAGCTGTTTGTAGAGCGCAAAGATCACCAAAACCCCGTGGGCAATATATACAAAGGCATCGTGAAAGATGTGCTTCCAGGAATGGGTGCGGCGTTCATTGAAATTGGCTTGGAGCGTACCGCCTTTCTGCATTACAGCGATATTGTGTTGGATTTCTTGGAGATTTATGAGGATGACAAACCGCACAAACGCCTTAATCCCGATGATAGTTCGCAGATTGGTAAGCTGTTAAAATCCGGTCAGGAAATAGTGGTGCAAGTTCACAAAGGTCCCATAGGCTCAAAAGGGGCGCGCTTAACCGGGCAGATTTCAATTCCGGGGAAGTATTTGGTGTTGTTTCCCAACAAGAATAAAATAGCCATTTCACGTAAAATATATTCGCAAGGAGAACGCAGTCGCATTCGCAATATTCTTTCTGAGATCAAAGACTCATCCTATGGCTTGATTGTCCGTACCGAAGCAGATGGCGCAGATGAAGAGGATATTCGCAATGAATATAAGGCATTAGCCAAAACTTGGCGGCTAATTGATAAGCAACTCAAATTTGCCAAAGCACCGGTATGTGTATTCGAAGAAAACGCTCTGGTGAACTACCTTATTCGCGATTTGTTTGGTGAGCATGTTGATCGGTTGGTTATAGATGATAAGAGCTTCTATAAAAGCATAATAAGTCAGTTGGAAGATATCTCGGCAGATCTCATCCCATCTGTAGAATTATTCAAAGAAGATAGCCCCATTTTCGATTCTTGGGCAATAGAAAAGAAGATAGAAACCATCTTTCATAGCCGCATCTATCTGCCCTCAGGGGGCAACATTAAGATAGAGCAAACCGAAGCATTGGTGGCAATTGATATTAATACCGGCAGTTTTACCGGTAAAAGCAATTACGATGAAACCGTGCGTAAAACAAATCTGGAAGCAGCGGCGGAAGCAGCCAGGCAAATACGCTTGCGTGATCTTTCGGGTGTTATAGTAATCGATTTCATCGATATGACCGATGAGAAGGCTAAAGCGGATGTCCTGGAAATTTTACGTAAAGGCCTCAAACGGGATCGAGCAAAGAACAAAGTATATCCATTTACTGAGCTTGGCATGGTTGAGATTACCCGTAAGCGCATGAGAGCTACAATTATGGCAAATTTTTCAGAGCCCTGTCCTTTCTGTAATGGAAGTGGGCGGATTATTAGTAAAGATGCCGTAACTATGCGGATTTACCGATGGTTAGTTCGCAGTGAGTACTTCATCCGTAATAAAAGATTGCGCATAGCGGTAAATCCCGAGCTTCTCAGTCATATTAAAGTGCACAACGAGGATTTTATCAGTTATCGAGATCAGATAGATTTTGCCGAAGATGGCACCATCCGAGTTGATCAATTTAAGGTTTACAGCTTGCCTGGCATGGAGGATGTAACCTCAAAGTACTCATGACATTATAAGCCCGAAGCAATTCGGGTTTTTTGGGGAGCTATACAATGAATTCTTCATTATATGATGAAATCTGCAGAAGTGCGGAACACAATCTGGCTGCAAAAGCAAATCCTGCAAATGTGATTCGCTATTCCCGCTATTTCAAGGATGGATACAATGCCTGGGGAGTGGATTCTCTTTATCTTAACGAACTATGCAACAGTGTCTTAGGCAAGTATCAGAATCTGAACCCCGAAGATGTCATCGAGTTGGGCAAAAGGCTTTTTGCTCACGGAAAATACGAAATGGCTAGTCTTGCCATAATGCTTTTACAAAAAAAGCTTAAGCAGAGCAATAAAACCATATTTCATGGGCTTAAGGAGTGGTTCGATAACGGTGTAGGAAACTGGGCTCATAGTGATTTTCTTTGCTCTAAGATATTGCCGTATTTCCTGCTAAAAGACATCGTTGAAATAGAAGACTTCAGCACTTGGTTGAAATCTACCTCCAAATGGACCAGAAGAGCAGTGCCGGTAAGCCTGATCGCTGTTAAGAAAATCCTTCCGGTAAATAAGCTGTTGAGCTTCACAGAAGAGTTGATGACCGATCCCGAACGAGTAGTGCATCAAGGTATGGGATGGTTTTTGAGGGAACTCTGGAAGTTGCATCCTACCGAAGTAGAGGATTTTTTGTATAAGCATCGCAACGATGCTGCCCGCTTGATAATTCAATATGCTACAGAAAAAATCAGCAAAGAGGAGCGATTACGTTTCCGGAAGGATAAGCCAAAATAATAGCTTAAGGTACAGTATCATACCAACAGTCTGCTTAATATTTGCTTTTTGAGACAGTTGAATAATCTGGGCATGGGGCTTTATTCTTATTCCTTCTCTGTTTCATTAGCTTGCCATTACCTATGTTTCAAGCAGGGGTCATCGGGCACAGACATGAGTATCTCTCTGTAAACCATGGGTAAGTCTTGCTTAATATATCTACCGTAGAATATGGAAAAGTGACCAGAGTTTTAAGGAATACTGGGGTTAAAAACGTTTGCAACGTAGTGGTCAAATATGCCTAGCTCCGCAGCAAAAGATGCCCCACTAAAGCTTATGATATCCGAATAAGTGATTGTGTTTAAGTAGTCATCCAAAAAGATATCAGATAGCGGGAGGTAGCTCCAATGCCAGGGCTCAAAATTGTGACCTCCATTTCTGGATTGAGTATAGGTAAGAGCAAAACCATAATTCTCAGCGTTATCTTTTAGCCACCGATAAGTACGCTTGCCTTTTGCACTTTGCCAAAATGCCAAACTAACCGAACAAAAATCTACATCCGTACCCCAGTGATGACGAGACGTGGAAGGCATTGCAGAATAAGTAAGAATATTTTGAACAATTTCTCTTTGCTGAGCATTTGTCAGCCAGTCAAATCTACCTTTGCTGTACTTATTAATCTTCCGCTCCCAAATCAGTTTTTGCGTGTTGAAAGTGCGAGTTGCTGAAAGAATTCTAAGCGTTATGCCATCTTTTGCCGCCGCTTCTACTAAAGAATCAAGCGCACATTTGGCTTGAGTGTGTAAATACATATTTGCATACATATTATAATTACTGATGCGCTCAAAATCTGGATGCTCAGCAGGATCAAACTTGCCTAAAAGTAAGTCTTTGGGAGTGGATATGCGTTGGCAAGATTGAGAAAAGGAGGGATTAATCATGTCTGCATCGTACTCTGCAAATCTACCTATACCAAGCAATAAGAACATCAACAGCAAACAGATGATCTTGGGATTATTTGGGTAAATGCGCTTAGGCATCGTCTTCCTCCGTTCCCATAAAAATCTCTGTTATGCCGGGAAGGGCAGCAGTGGGAAGTTCTTCTACCTTGCGCAATTTCTTCTCTATTTGTCGACTTCGGTGACTGGCATGGCCAATTTCTTTACCGGCATCCTCGATTTTCTTTTGGGTTTTATCTAAAACATCTCCAAATAGTCCAAATTGTTTTTTAACTTCTGCCAGCACCTTCCAAACTTCACTGCTTTTTTTCTGGATGGCAAGGGTTTTGAACCCTACTTGCAGGCTGTTTAAGAGTGCAGAGATGGTTGTGGGTCCGCAAAGGATAACATTGTATTCACGCATTATCTGTTCAAATAATCCGGGTATGCGTAAAACCTCAGCATAGAGGCTTTCGAAGGGCAGAAAGAGGAGGGCAAAATCTGTTGTAATAGGCGGGTTTAAGTATTTATCGCGGATATCTTTAGCACAAGATTTTATCTTGGCGACCACAGCTTTTTGGCTGTTTCTAATTGCTGCAGGGTCTCCAATTTCATAGGCATCTACCAGCTTGTGATAGTCTTCAATAGGAAACTTAGCATCAATTGGTAAAAATACTCTGCCGTTATCGTCGTCTTTTCCAGGAAGTGCGATGGCAAATTCTACCACAGCATCGCTGCGTGGGTTGGGTTTAAAATTCTTTTCGTACTGATCTAAAGTGAGGATTTCTTCCAAAATGTTTTCGAGTTGCAATTCGCCTAATACCCCCCTAGTCTTTACCCCAATAAGTGCTTTTTTGAGGTCACCCACACCGGTAGCCAGGCTGCGCATCTCACCTAAGCCTTTATGTACTTCTTCCAAGCGCTTACTTACTTGGTCAAAAGATTCTCCCAAGCGTTTTTCCAAAGTTGCATGAAGTTTTTCATCTACGGTTTTACGCATCTCTTCCAGCTTATTTTCATTACCACTGCGGATTTTTTCCATGCTTGTTTCGATACCTGTTTTCAGTTTTTCAGATTGTTCGGACGTGACATTGGAAAGCTCAGCTAGTTTGCGAGATAGTGTATCCGAAAGATTATTCAAGGATTTACTAAGTTCTTCTCTGTTTTTTGTGGCATCCTCGTTCATCTGTTTGGTAAGTGAAAGCATTGTATTGCTAAGCTCCATGCGCGAGTCGCCAGCGACTTTAAGCTGACTGTCACTAAAGTTTTTTATCTGCGATGACAGTTCTATGCGATTATCGGAATTTAGCTTTAAAAGGTCTTGGCGCAAGCATTGAACGTCCTCTTTTATGGTGCGGGAGAGCATTTCAACTTCATTCTTGAGGTTGTTTATCTCATCGCGCGTGCTAAGTGGCTTGCGCTTGAGCAAGATTAGCAATAAAGCAATACATATTAGTAGCAAGCCCAATAAGACATTTTCCATATCAGTTCCTCGTTAAATAATCTGGGCTATGAACAGTTTTTGCTAAGGTATTAAACATAAGAAATCATAGGGGGCTCAGATAATTTTGGGAGCCCCCAATTATCTCTGGAATTAGGATTGCAGCTCGGGATACAGAGGGAACTTGGCGGTAAGGTTTCTTACCTCTGTTTTAATTTTTGCAAGCTCATCCTCATTTTGGTAATTATCTCGCACTTTAGCAATGAGAGAGGCAATAATCTTCATTTCGGCAATGCCCATTCCTCTGGTTGTGACTGAAGGGGTACCTAAACGGATTCCTGAGGCTACGAAAGGACTGCGTGTGTCGAAAGGAACCGTGTTTTTGTTGGCGGTAATGCCAGCTATATCCAAGGCTTCTTCCATCTTTTTCCCGCTGGGTCCTCCCTTTTCTTCTGGGCCCAGATCTATTAGCATCAAGTGAGTGTCTGTTCCTCCCGATACGAGATCAAATCCCTCAGCGATTAACGCATCAGCAAGAGCGTGAGCGTTATCTACCACTTTTTTCATGTAGGTTTTAAACTCTGGCTGTAAGGCTTCACCAAAAGCTACTGCTTTAGCTGCAATGGCGTGCATCAATGGTCCACCTTGAATACCGGGGAATACTTTGCCATCTATCTCTTTGGCATATTCCTCTTTGCACAGAATTAATCCCCCGCGTGGACCACGTAAGGTTTTATGCGTGGTGGAGGTAACAACATCAGCGTAGGGAACTGGGTTTTCGTGCAGTCCAACCGCAACTAATCCGGCAATGTGTGCCATATCTACCATGAACTTTGCGCCGACTATATCGGCAATTCTCCGAAATTGAGCAAAATCAATCTTACGCGGGTAAGCAGATGCGCCCGTGAGAATCATTTGCGGCTTGTGTTCTTTTGCCAAACGCTCGATTTCGGCATAATCGAATTGTTGAGTATCTTTGCCAACCATGTAATGTATTACATTATAAAGCTGCCCGCTAAACGAAAGAGGGTGTCCGTGCGTGAGGTGTCCACCATGGGCAAGCTCAAGGGCAAGAACGGTATCCCCCGGCTTAACTAGGGCAAAATAAGCAGCCATATTGGCTTGAGATCCACTATGGGGTTGCACATTTGCGTGTTCTGCTCCAAAGAGTTTTTTAGCGCGCTCGATGGCAAGTTGCTCTGCCTGATCTATGAATTCGCATCCGCCATAATAGCGTCCGTAAAGATTGTAGTTTACTTTGCCTGTTTTCTTACTCCAGCGGTAGGGGTAACCTTCGGCATATTTATTGGTGAGGACGCTGCCCTGAGCTTCCATCACTGCCAAAGAAGTAAAGTTCTCACTTGCAATAAGCTCCAGGTTGTCCTGTTGCCTGCTTAGCTCTTGTGAGATTGCAGCAAAAACTTCGGGGTCTTGTTTTTGGATGTTTTTCACTTCCGTTCTCCTTGATGTATTTTATTGATTCTATTCAAATGTCTGCCCCCATCGAAGGGAGTTTCCAACCATGTTTTTACAATATCCACAGCATAATGAGTAGCAGTGAATCTGCCAGCTAATACCAGAACATTGGCATTATTATGCATGCGTGAAAGCCTTGCTACATCTGTAATGTTACAAAGGGCAGCCCTGATTCCTGGAACTTTGTTGGCAGTAATACTCATTCCAATTCCACTTCCGCAGATAAGTATGCCAAATTCGCATTCACCTTCCGCTACTGCTTGGGCAGCAGGAAATCCAGTATCGGGGTAGTCAATACTTTCTTCGTTATTGGTGCCAAAATCCAAAAACTCATGTTCCGGGAAAGAGCGGATAATGAATTCTTTTAATGTATATCCAGCATGATCGCTTGCTATGGCTAGCCTCATCTTACCTCCGCCATCAGACAACTGAGGGCAATACAATAATACTTGGAGTTTTCGCTTTCGCTACGGCTCATTACCACAACGGGTTTCACCGTTCCCTGAATCAATCCGGCGAGCTCACCTCCAGCGAAGAGCATTAAGCCCTTGTAAAAGGCATTTGCTGTTTCCAAATTGGGAAGAATTAAGATGTCCGCATTTCCAGCAATAGGGCTTTGCACTCCTTTTATATCTCCAGCTATAGGGTCGCAAGCCAAAAAAATATCCAAAGGGCCGTCTATCAGACAATCCTTAATCTGTCCACGCTCTGCCATTTTACTGATTAATGCATAATCTATCGTGTTTGGCATAGCTTCCGATACTTTCTCTGTGGCAGAAATGAGGGCTACCTTAGGCTTGGCTATGCCCAAATTGTGCGCCATTTTAACACTATAGTTGATCATAGCGATTTTTTGGTTTAGATCTGGGGCTGGAAGCACGGCGGTATCCGATATCAGCAGGAGTTTATGATACTTGGGCAACTCAAGGGCGCAAGTATAGCTCATTATGGCTTTTGGGGGCAGTAATCCGCGTTCTTTGGAAAGTACTTCTCGAAGAAATTTATCGGTACCCACCAATCCTTTCATCAATACATCTGCCTCATTGTTTTTTACCATTCGCACTGCTTCACGGGTGGCTTCTTCATGGTTTGATACATCTATTACGTCAAAGCTCTCATCATTCAGCGAGAAATCCTTTAATAGTTCCATAATACGTGCTTTCGAGCCAATCATAATGGGATGCACAAAGCCTTCGTTTGTAGAGCGGCTAATTGCTCCTATTGTATTAGCGTCTTCGGCAACTGCTATGGCGATGCGGACTTTTTTATTTAGGGACTTTACTTTTAGTGCTATTTCGTTTAGAGTTTTCATGATTTATGCCATCAGAGCCGCTAGGGCAATTGAATATAATTTTGAGCGTTCACTATCGCCTCGGGAAGTAAGTACGCATGGTACTCTGGCACCAATCACAACTGCACAAAGATCACTTTTTAGTAGTTTCACTATGGTTTTGTAAAACACATTGCCAGATTCGATATTAGGGAAAAGAATGCAATCGGCATCGCCACATACTTCACTTTGCATGCCCTTGATTGTAGCGCTTTCTTTATCTACAATCAAATCCATTGCCAATGGACCTTCCACTACTCCTCCTTTGATCTGACCACGTTGAGCCATCTTATGAATCAAAGCTGCATCGGCACAGGAAGGAATTTTGGGTAGAGTTTGTTCGCTGGCAGCTAAAAGTCCCACTTTAGGGCAGTCAATACCTAAAAAATGCGCAGTTCTAATCAGATAATTAGTTATCGCAATCTTTTGTTTGAGGTCTGGTAAGGGTATGATTGCCACATCTCCAAAGATGAGGAGTTTATGATAATTCTTAGGTTCTGCAACCGTAACGTGAGATAAAATAGCACCGGGATCCATTAAACCCTTATCTTTGTTGAGAATAGCTCTCATATAGCGATCGGTGGAGAGTAACCCTTTCATCAAAAAATCACCCTCCCCTCTGTTAATCAGATCTACTGCCAAGGATGCAGCGACAAGATCACTTGTGCAATTAATTATTCTGAATATGGATGAGCTGATATTATGCTCTTGGCAAACTGCTTTGATTTTTGTTTCATCTCCTACTAAAATACCTTCAATAATGCCCATTTGAACAGCTTCGGCTACAGCCATAATAGTATGAGTGTCTATTGCCCATGCCGCTACAAGACGTTTCTTGGTTCGGGACCCTAATACTTCAAACATCTGGTCCAATTTGCGAATTTCCATCATTACTCCATTGTATTGTTTATTTATCTATTCAAAATACCAAGTACAGATTAGATTAGGTTTGTTGGTCCCTACCTGAAGGTTGTGTTGTTCACTATGAATAAGTCTTCCCTTGGGGGAAAAATATTCCATGCGGATGCTTTGATCGCCTGTTGATACCGGAATCTCGGCGATTAAAGCTTCTGAGGGGAAGAACTGCGATATTCTTAGATCTGCATTTTCACTAAGAAAAACTGCGGCATCTGCAACCAGACTTAGAAGAGTCGCTCCCAGATCTGAGCTACTTTTGCGAGCTTGCTCTTTTGCTTTTTCGGCAGCAAGACCTTTCAGCACGGTTCTGCTAACGCTTTTAAAGATGATCATTGGCTCTTTAAGTTCATAGCTTCTGCGGGCTATCAAGCTCATATCTTCAAGTTTCTTCAGTGTATAACGTTTGCCGTCAGCAGTAACGAGATCAACTCTACCAATTTTTCGCTCCCGGTCTTCCAAGTATGGTATGGCAAACTTAAAATAGTATCCCTCGTCGATTCCTTCCCAAGGTATGGTGTCTATATCGATATCATTGTTTGCCGTTCCGATAATCAGAAGATCTTTGGAAGTATGGACGTGCATCTCTAATGGGCGTTTATACGGACCCCGGTTTACAAAACTGAGTACTCTTAAAACATGTCCCTTAGTATCTAATTTGGGCTCAATAATCTTTGGGGCAGAAAAGGGATACAGTTCTGGTTGGCTGGCAAAGGCATACTGCACATTATTGAAATCTATGCGAGCGTCGTCATGATAATTGTTGGTTTGGTATAGAACCATACTTAAATAACGGGCTAAAGCTGAAGAATGAAATCTGCCGCGAGAACTCTTGAACTTTATTTTTGCCTCAGAATCCAAATCCATCTCTTTGGCAATACGTGCATATTTCTGCTCTAACAGGCTCAGTTTTTCGTCAACCCGCCTCACTTCTACCATTGCGGATTCCAGATTTCCCATTTCCAAAAAGTTGAGAGCTTTAAACACATTGATATAAACGTCTTCATAGTCTTCCCCAGAGTATTCAAGCGAATTGTCGTTCAATAAAATCGAGGCAGCGGAGCGAGAAACACTTTTGGTATAGAGTTCTTGGATGGCGTCTTCTGCAAGTTGTAACAATTCATTGCTTTGCTGCCAATTGCCCTGAAAGTGATGCAACATGCCAGCATCCAAATAGTAGAGTAATTGTTCCTTCTTGCGATACATTCCCGGTTTTTCAACAATTGACAGTGCCTTTGTAATATCCTGCCCCGCCATTGCTTTATCCAATTCTTTTCGGGTGCGTGATGAGGTTATATTTTGCGCACATGCTCCCAGTAATAAGACAATAAAAACCCACAGAACCAGTACTGAAGCTCTGGAGTGGATGTGGCTGTACTCTCTTAAGGGGTTCATGGATGGGGATTATTTAAAGCGACTGCGTTCCACTATCTTCATAATCTCTTTATTGCCTATCCATACTGTTTCTGTTGTTTCCACGTCTATAAGCTCCATATCTATCTGGTAATACTTTGCCGAGGTGCGGTCAATCTGATCGTTGATAGTTTTAACTGCACCCTTAAGCATAAAATCTGCACCCAACTCTTGGGCCATTTGCTTTGCTGTTTCCTCCGAGGCAAAGTATTGCTGTTCTGCACGTTCGTCACGGACTTCATCACGAATATCTCTTGCAGCTACGAACCTAACCGCTCCACTGTTAATGAGCTCGCGGGAGATATCGGCAATAAAGGTTTCCATCTCTATGTGCTCGCTGGAGAGATTGCGCATTGTGCCCACTATTACAACCGGAGTGCGCCCTTTTTCTTGTAAAAAGCTGCTAAGCCAAGGACGGGATACAACATCCCGAATCATTTCTTCTGCAACCAGACGGCTGTCTGTATTGTTCCATTTGCCGCTAAGGTCTGCGACAGTATCGGTGGAAACACGTTGGACTTTAACGCTGGGTCCACAAGCGGCAACCAGCAGGGCTAAGCCAAGTATCATCGGGATCAGTAATTTCTGCATTGTTCCTCCATTTGTATGGAATGTATTGTGTTTCAATGTTTAGCTGAGTTTATTCAACAAATTATCTATTAAAAAGAAAAACACTGCAAAGGCAGGTTTTTGTCAAGCCAAAATTCCTTATATCAATAACACGCTATAAAATCCTATCTAATTATCTGAAACTATAAATATATACAATAATTAAGGATTCTTACTGCATAATTTATATAAAAGCTTATCCAATAAGCATAAAAACCTTGCCATAGATTCGTCTCTTTAGCTCTCAGATTTGATGTTTTGCCGCTTTCTCTTCCATTGCTTTGAGCATAACTTAAGTATGGATTAATCGGAGATTATCCTATGCCAACAAGATGATGTCTGCTTGAAGCTTTGCTAATGCTTACTTGATGCCGGATGGGGAGAAGTACGGGGGCTGGCTTAATATAGAGCAAAACAAATGATGCAAAGCAGTTTATGCGAGGGCAAGATATCCATAGAAACAAACTTTTTTATATAGCTTAAGTATTGGTTAACGGAGTTCTTTCTTTAGCGTTTGTACGATAAAATCTATAAGGCTTGAGCTGTCCAAGCTTTTCTCTACAGCATGTAGAACCTTTAGTTTCTTAAGCTCATCCATGTATTCATCCTTTATCATATCTGCAATAGCAATTACCGGTAAGTCATAGCCATGTTCGCGAGTGTTTTGAAGTGTTAGAATAACTTCCGAAGGGTTTTCACTTAGATCTGCCACAATTACGTGGAAGTTATTTTTTCGCAATTGGTCGATAGCTTCTTGGGAAGAGCACACAAATTTACAATCTAATTTTCGCTTGCGGCAAGATCGTTGCATAAGTTGTTGCATATTATTGTCTGAAGCCAGAATTAGCAGATGGTATTCAAACTCGTTCAATTTTAGAATATCTCGAATTACAGGAGCAATCTGGCTGGCAGTGAAGGGTTTAGCTATGAATGGATAATTTTGTTTACCGCCACCCTGTTGGATTATTATATCGTCCGTAAAACCAGACATCAGTAGTACTTTTTGATCAGCTTGCACTTTTCTAACTTCTTCCACCAATTGCATACCGTTCATATTGGGCATAACTACATCAGTTAAAAGCAGGTCTGGCACGATTCCTTCTTTAATCTGAGCTAATGCCTCAGAGGCTTTTGTGGTAGCTATAACCTGATAGCCCATATTCGTAAGCATCTTTTTAATGAGTAGACAAAGTGTTTCTTCATCTTCAACTACAAGGATCTGCTCATTCTTTCCATGGTCGGGCTTCACTAAGTGAAAAGATGCAGAATCTTTCATGCCTTCGCTCACCGGCAGGAAGATGTTGATCTCAGTGCCTTTATCAGGTTTGCTGTCCAGAAATATCGCCCCTCCCATTTGTTGAACAATGCCCCACACCGTAGAAAGTCCCAAGCCTCTGGCTTCAGATTTGGTAGAGAAAAAGGGTTCGAAGATCTTATCTTGAATTTCAAAATCAATTCCGCATCCGGTATCTTTGAGATTAAGCAACACATATTCACCGGCAGGGAGCTCAAGTTTGCGATAAGGGCTGTTCAACTTGATGGTTTCGTTTTGGGTTCTAATGCGGAACACTCCACCAGTAGGCATTGCTTCTTTTGCATTTATCACCAGATTAACAATTACTTGCTCCATTTGTGTGGGATCGGCTTTAACGGTTTTAAGATCTTCGGCTAAAACGAAGCTAAGCGCAACTTCTTCTCCCAACATCCTCGTAATAATGCCTTTAAGATTATTTATCAGGCTATTCAAATCTAAATCCCGATTGGCGATAATTTGTTTTTTACTAAAGGCGAGCAGCTCTCTGGTTAATCTTGCCGCACGCATACCTGCTTTGAGGATTTCATCAGCCAATTCTCGTAGGGGACTATGTTTGGGAAGCTCTTCCAGAAGGTCTTCAGAATAACCTAAAATGATGGTAAGAAGGTTATTAAAATCGTGGGCAACTCCCCCGGCTAATTTACCAATTGCCTCCATTTTTTGGCTGCCTAAAAGCTGATCTTGCAATATCCTGAGCTCGGTAATGTCAATGTTTGCCCCTTCAATTACCGAAATTCCATCGTTATTGGTAGAAATTCTTGCCGAAAGTAAGGTTAGCAATCTGCTGCCATCTTTGCGTTTTAACTCCACTTCATAGTTTTCCACAATTCCATTCTGCAGAAGCAATTCTTTAAGCTTTATTCTATCTTCCGGGTGTACGTAGAGATCTTTGATATCTTTCACGCTTTGCACCATTTCGGTGGGAGAAGAATAGCCAAACATCTGGGCGAAATGTCGGTTAACGCTTATGTACTGATCATCTAGGGTAGATTGAAATACCCCAGCCATAGAGTTTTCAAACAGATCTCGATATTTCTCCTCGCTTCGAGCAAGTGAATCCAATGCTTTTTTACTCTCGGTGATGTCGGTCATAATACCCACAGATCCAATAACAGTTCCAAATTCATCTTGTACCGGAGCCCCGCTTATTCTCAACCAGATGAGACTCCCATTTTTCTTCTTTCCTCTAAGGATATATTCATCTACTTTGCCTGATTGACGCTCCAAGTTTTTCTTGCGGATAATATGCTGGTCATCAGCTATTACTACAAGCTCAAACCCAGTCTTACCTAATGCTTCTTCGCTGCTATAACCAAATAATTCACACCAACTGGGATTCACATATTTTATGTAATCGTCGTTATCCACCATTATCACTGCTTCTCTCATCGTGTTAAGCAGCAATCTATATAACTTTTCCCGCTCCTGAAGTTTGAGCTCTGCAGTTTTACGTGCGTGGATGCTATGAGCAACTGCTATCACCGATTTTACTCTATTCTCTTCATCAAACAAGGGAGAAAGATTGGCTGTGTGCCAGCGATATTCGCCGTGGCTATTCTTAATGCGATACTCAAATCCGGTTTGTGTTTTCTTAGAGCGGAATGCTTCCTTTAAATACTTCTTTGCTTTTTGAGCATCTTCCGGATGGAATAGTGTGTCGAATATAACCTTGCCTATCATTTGATCTGATTGATGACCTAATTGCCTAATCCAGTTTGGGGTGCTATAGAGGATTTTGCCCTTCTCATCCATTTCCACAATAGTGTCGCTGGCATTTTCTAATATAGAGCGATACATATCTCGTTCTGTTGCAGCTTGCTCAAGTTGAACCAGTTTTCCACTTAAATCTTGAATTAACTTGGGTCGAAGAGTGTCGTCTGCACAAACGAGGTTGCTATAAAAATCCTCAATATACTTTTTCCAATCCATTTGGTCTCCAGATCAGCTATTTATAGTCAAAAGCCTCAAGTTTTCTTATCTGTCAATGCCAAACTTAACGAGCTTGTGCATAACCAAGAGATTTGTGGATAATATTCCACTTTACTATCAAAGGTTTAACAGGAGTAAGCTTAATACTAGAAGCACCCATAATACGTATTCTTTGGGTTCCGGTTTATGTTTCCAAAGAAATATATCGCTGCCAATGCTCATGAGCACAATCCCCACTGCTACAAAAGGATATGCTATTGCGGCAGGAACGGACTCCAGTCCTTCTAAAAAGAAAACCGTCGAATAGCGATTGGGAAGCCCTAAAATAAAGCCATAGAATACTAAAACGAGAGGAAATTTCTGTTTGCCAAAGATAATAGCGATCAAAGTATAGAAGAAAGCAGAGCCAAAGATGAGAAACACAAAAAAGCTTTCATTTCCTCCCCCCAGTTCTTTAAACACTTTCATGCTGGCGTCGCTTGCTCCGGAGATAACAAAAAGAAGGGCTATCCATAAGAAATTGCGTAAGGATTTTGGCTCTGCTTTCAAAGTAAATGCCGAAATGCCCAACAAGATTCCCAGCATATTCCATAGCTTTAGACTTTCATTAAAGAATATAAGTGACAATAGGATGGGAATAATCATTGCTATGCGCATAGATCCCACTGAAAGAGAGAGTCCATTGGCAACAATGCATTTCTGATAAACCCAGAAATTAGTCAAAAAGAAAGCACCGGTTAAAATGCCAAAAACTACATCAAAGTTACTCACGTAGCTGGGATTAAGACTAAGAGCGCTAAATACCGTGGCTATGAAATAATTACCCAAGAATACAGGCATCATACTAAGTGGCTTTTGCCGTCCCAAATGCATGAGAAAGTTGGCAATTAAAACCGAGCAGAGGATGCTTAAAAATAGATATAGCAAGTGTTTTACCGCACTATTTCTTCAATATCTTCTCCCGGTTTGAGATAACGCCATTCATCTGGCATCAATTGATACAAGATGAAGCTTTCATCGGCTATATCTTGCCAATAGTCATAGATGAATTTTGCCGCATCCGCCACTTCTTTCTTGAGCATGATATCTCGTATTTCCAATGCCTTTCCGGATATACGCAAATATCCATTTCCAGAGCTATCGGCAAGAGGCAGCAAGCATTCCATATAAGGGTTTTTACTCAATTGTCTAACTTTGGGGTCGGTTTTACCTGTAGCCAGAAACAGTCTTTGTTTCAGGGTAATGAGGGTCATGGGACGCACTTTTGGTCGGGAGTCATCCACAGTTGCCACACTTACTGCTTGAGTGAGTTGCAAAAGATCCCAATACTTCATTTATACTCCTTAAGGGGCAGATTGTATTTATCGAAGCGTTTACTCAGATAAAACCTTATTCCCAAATAATCTGTAAGGCACACTCCACTGAATATAGCAGTCATTATCATCATCTGATATTTTATAGCAACCAGGGGAGAAGAACCTCCCAGAATTTGTCCTGTCATCATTCCCGGCAGGCTCACCACGCCCATTGAAGCGATATTCAGCAATTGAGGCAACAGTGAAGCATGCATGGCTTTTCTAAATGTGGGCAATGCTGCTTCCCAAAGATTTGCTCCCAAGCCCAAACGCGTGTAATAGGCGCGCCAATTATCTGAAAGCCCGCTTTCAAATCGTTCCAATGCCAAAGCAAGGCTGTTCATGCTGTTTCCCAACACCATTCCATATATCGGGATGGCATATTCGGGGGAGAAGAATGGCTCGGGACGAATCACCATAAATAGAATCCAGGGCATTATTATGATGCTGGTACTCCCCAAAGCAGTGGCAAGGATAGGTAATAGAATGCGGCGTTGAAACTTGAGTCTTCCTCTTAAGGTGAATACTGCGTTAGAAATCATAATCAGCATCCAAAACAGGGTAAGCCAAGATATTTTCTGAGTGAACAGAAATTCCAGCCAGATTCCCATTAAACTCAACTGGATAATCATTCTTCCAAATGAAGTAAAGAGTTGACCAATCAGCTTGAGTTTTAGATGCAGAAAGATCAATATGGGAAATATAAGCAACAACAGGGCGAAAGCTAAACCAAGATAATTAATATCCATTTCTTAGAGCTCCTTACTGTCAATAATCTTGCCATTTTCAAGTTTCCAACTTCGTTGCCAGCGTTCTTGCCATAGAGGATCGTGGGAAATGGCAATTACGGCTCCGGGATAGTTTTTGAAAATGCAATCTGAGATTATGCCGGATGTTTTCTGGTCTAAGGCCGAACTGATTTCGTCCAAAAGCAAGATCTTGGGTTTTAACAGCAAAATACGTATCAAAGCGATGCGCTGCTTTTCTCCTCCGGACAGCAATTCGGTATTTTTATCTAAATAACTTGCAGAAAGCTTGAAATTCTCAAATAGTTCCAAGGTTTGCTGTTCCCGCTTGGGGTTCTGGTTGTGTTTATTGGCCGAGAAGTGAAATGGCTCTTGCAATATATCACGAACGGTTCCCTCGCCCAAAAAGGGTTCTTGCATTACCATACAAATCTGACTTCGCAACTCATAGGGAGCATATTCTCGCAAGTCCTTACCTTCAAAGAGGATTTTGCCATCATAATTCTGATTCATCAGGTTCAAAGTGTTTAACAGCGAGCTTTTTCCTTGTCCTGTTTGTCCCACTATTAGAATGCGTTCTGCAGGTTTCACTGCCAAATCCACATTGCTCAGCAGATCCTTATCTTCATAAAACAGACGTTTGATCATTATCTTTAACATTAATTGCGGCTCCTTAAGAGTAATGCTTGTTATCTTTCTTCAATTAATGGCAGAATTATTATATTAACTTATGTGTCAACAAGTTTCACTCAAAATAAGAGCGAATACAACGCGAAAATCTTGGCGGCTTGGTTACATTTATTTATCCGGTATGGTAAAGCGAGCATTAGCAAATGTTCAAGCTACCATAATCCCTTACTTGCGGGAGAATCTCTGCCTAAACCCTCGCTAAGGATAGCTGTAGGCAACAAGACTAAAGCATGCCATGTTAGTAGTTTAGAAGAGTTTTGGAGAACTCAAAAAAAACCGGTGATAAGATAACACCGGTTAATATAGACCTAAGTATTTAGATTAAAACAGGTTATAGCTAAAGCCAAGACCCAGCATTTGCTTCCACTGCATTTCGTGCACTTGCTCTTTATCGTAACGGAGTTCAAACAAGAGATTTGCACTAACCATACCGAAAAGCTTGGTAGTAAGAGTATTTTCCCAAACCAAATCGGGAGATTTCCAGTCATCAGTAGAGATATCGTCATCCTCGGAATTGAATAGTGCTTGATACACCTGTAATCTGCTGCGGAAAGTAGATTGCAGAGGAGCGTTGATCTGTTTTTTAAGTTCAGAAACAAATTCCAGACCACCGTCCATTGTAGTATCAGTTTCTTTATTTCCGTTAACGATCTCGTCGCGGTTCACATTCTGTCTTAATGCTGCGCCAAGACGGGAATTTAGCAACATCGATTCATTTTCGATAAAGGTTCTCATAATACCTGCGGTTTCAGTAAAGAGCATTGGGTTTACAAATCTGGTATTATCTTCAGCTTCTTGGGAGAGATCCAGGAATTGAGATTCCAAGCGGCCAGCCAAGAAAGGATCTACCCAGCTTTGCAGAGTAAAACGCCATAAACTTTCTAAGTCGATCTTATCAGTAGTTTTTTCAGGGTTTTCCCAGTATTTGCCGTCCGCACCGGTTTTCTGCAGATGAGTTTGACCAAAAGCGAGTTTCATAGTATTGCGATTGTGCAGCCAATCCTTCATTTGTTTTTCCATAGAACCATTCATATTCGCCAACCAGGTAATGTTGCTGAGTTCAGTGCCCACCCAGTTATCGCTGAAGGCACTCTGAGAAAGGGTTAGACTAATATCGGCATCAGTTTTCCAACCTTCTGCACTTAGGGCGAGTACCAGAATTGTAAGGCTTAATAAGATCAGTGTCCTTTTCATAATGTATTCTCCTAATTTATGCCCAAATGCCTTTAGCATTCAAGGCAAGCTTGATTTTTTCGGTTAAACTGGCGTGTACTTTTCCATAATCCTTGTTATTCACATGAGCAAAAACTCCAAAGACAATAGCTGCGGCATTGGCATCGGTCATAATAATGGCAGGAGCGGGGTCTTTTAGAATATCGCTTTCACTGTCTATTGCGGCGCGCAACAGATCCCGAACAGCATTGATATCAGAAGTTCCGGGAACATTGATGCTAAGCTCAATGCGGCGTGTAGGCAGGGTGGTAAAATTTGTGATGGTATCGTTTGAAAGCTTTCCATTTGGTATAATAACTTTGCGTCCATCTCCGGGAAAAACAGTGGTTGCAAAGATGCCAATATCGCTTACAATGCCGTTTATTCCTCCGGCTATAACGCTATCTCCAACTTTAAAGGGACGGAAAATAAGTAACATTACTCCCGAAGCGAAATTTCCCAAAGTTCCTTGTAGAGCCATCCCAACTGCCAAAGTGGCGGCACCGAAAACAGCGATTAAAGAAGTGGTTTGAACTCCCAGTTTTGCGATGGCTGCAATTATTACAAAAGCGAGGATAATACCATAGGCAAGGTTTCCTAAGAATTGTACTACATTGCCATCCATTTTTCCTTTGCCCAAAAGCTTCTTTAGAAGTCCGGCAATACCCTTAGCAATCCATCTGCCAATAAAGAAAATTAATAGAGCTATCAGTAGTTTGCCAGCAAAACTGATAGTCAGTTCTGGCAATCGTTCCATAAAAAGCGCTAATTTGTCTGTCATAAGACATCTCCTTTTCCTAAACGTGTAAATAGGTGGTTGAATATATTCTTTGATAAGGCTTAGAGTGGGTCAAGCTTTTATCATTCTTGATAATATAGTTACTAAGATAATCCAAAATTCTTATCTGTCAAGTAAACTTGAGATTTAGAGCAGCTTAAGTACGAGTTAAGATTTGAAGTTGACAAATCTGCGCCCGTTGTAGATAATGTAGCTAAGTAATATTACAAGCGAGGTCGGCGATGCAAAATGATGTAATAAGCTATTTTATGCATCTTATCAGTATTGACAGCGAATCCAAAAATGAGCGTGCAATGATAGATGCCTTAAAGAAAGACTTACAGCAATTGGGAGCTGAAGTTGATGAAGACGATTGTGGTAATTCTACCGGTGGCAACGCCGGGAACCTATATGGATATATTCCCGGCAATATCCAGAAAAAACCAATTCTGTTTTGTGCTCATGTAGATACCGTAAAACCCGGAAATGGCATCAAAGCAAGAATAGAAAACGATACTATATACAGTGATGGCACAACTATTTTGGGTAGTGACGATAAATCTGGCATAGCAGAAATAGTTATGGGTATCAAGCAAATTAAACAGAGCGGCAAAGACCATGCTCCTATCGAGATACTTTTTACCGTAAGCGAAGAGATTGGGCTTTTGGGTGCGAAACATTTCGATAAATCGCGGTTGAAATCTGCGTTTGGCTATGCTTTGGATTCTCATAATGTGGGCGAACTAATCATTGGAGCTCCATCGCAAAACTCGTTTGTAGCAACCTTTTATGGTAAAGAAGCCCATGCGGGCGTTGAGCCGGAAAAGGGTCTTAGCGCCATTCGCATCGCTTCGGAAGCAATATCGGCGACACCTTTGGGCAGAATAGATTTTGAAACAACATGCAATATCGGAAAGATTTACGGCGGAGAAGCTACGAACGTTGTGCCGAACAAGGTAGTTGTTCACGGAGAAGCACGCAGTCATAACCACTCAAAACTCGAACGGATCTGTGACGATATCAAGCATGCATTCCAAAGTACAGTTGAACGTTATGCCGAACAAGGTGGGCGATTGGAAATATCGTGTGATACCGAGTATGAAGCATTTAAAGTAGATGAGTATTCTGCTGTAGTTCAAGTGGCGGCAAAAGCTCTGAAAAACTTGGATATTCCAGCTGTCATCAAAACCGGTGGCGGAGGCAGCGATGCCAACATCATCTCTGCTGGGGGATTACCAATTATAATTACTGGAACCGGAATGAATAAAGTGCATACTGTGGATGAGAACATTAAAACGGATCAGTTGCTCAAGGGAACAGCCTTTGTAAACGAACTGATCAGGATTTATAGTGCCGAGTAGAAGATGATAAAACTATGCCTAGTCGGCTATGGGAAAATGGGGAAAATGCTCCATCGTTATGCCCCTCAAAAGGGTTTTGAGGTTGTTGGTATTATAGATCCAAATTGTCCGGATGCAGCTAAGGATATTACTCAAGAGAGCCTTAATAATGCAGAAATCGTGATTGAATTCAGCAACCCCAAAGTGGTGTTGGAAAACCTGCACAAGCTTATTGCACTGAAACAAAACATAGTTGTGGGAACCACTGGTTGGCATAATAACTTAGCTCAAATAGAAAAACTTGCCCAAGTAGCCAACATCGGCATGGTTTATGGAGCAAACTTTTCTTTGGGAATGAATCTGTTTTCTAAAGTGGTAGCTGCTGCGGTACAAGTGTTTGATCACTTTGAAGACTACGATCTTTTGGCATGGGAAAAGCATCACGCTCAAAAGGTGGATAGTCCCTCTGGCACCGCTGTAGAGCTTGCAAAACTCATTCTTGAAAATAGCTCTCAAAAGAATAAAGTTGTGTGGGATAGACTGCAGCGAAAACCAGAACCAGATGAACTGCACTTTGCCAGTATTAGGGGCGGAAGCATTCCCGGAACTCATGTTATTGCTTTTGATGGTGAGGCAGATACAATCGAACTAAGTCATGTGGTACGCTCTCGAGCAACATTTGCTTTGGGTGCCCTGCAAGCGGCTAAATGGTTACATGGCAAATCTGGAGTTTTCAACATTACTCAAGTAATAGAGGACGTTCTATGCTAATACCCTTTATCAAAATGCAAGCTCAGGGAAATGACTTTGTAATATTGGATACATTCGAACAGCAAATTGATGCAATCGATTATGCTTCATTGGCTGTAGCTGTGTGTGATCGTCACTTCGGAGTGGGGGCAGACGGTTTGGTGATTGTAGGTGCTTCAATGCAAGCAGATGCCCGCATGACAATATATAACAACGATGGATCTTTAGCCGAGATGTGTGGAAGCGCCTTGCGCTGCGTAGCTCAACTGCTGATGGATAAGCTTAAGAAATCATCTGTCATGGTGCAAACAGACTCGGGAATAAAGGAGGCATGGCGTGAAGCAAAAACTATCCACGTAAATCTGGGTGTTGCCCAAATGATCCAAAGCTCAATGCTTGTGGAGAGTTTTTGCGGAGATCTTGTGGATATCGGCAATCCTCACTTTGTTGTGTTTACAGATACGATTCAAGATAATCCTCATCTTCAGTATGGTGCTATTTTAGAACACCATCAAGCTTTCCCCAAACCAGTTAATGTCCATTTTGTAAAGATACATGATCGCAGCAATCTTGAGATGAAGATCTGGGAGCATGCTTGTGGGGCAACACTTGCCTGTGGCACTGGTGCGGCAAGTAGCGTGTTTGCTGGGATAATGCATGATTTGCTGGAAAGGAAAGTAAGTGTAAAAGTGCCTGGGGGTAAGTTGACCATAGAAATGTGCACAGATGATTCTTTGCTTTTGGCGGGGAGTGTAGAAGAGAGTTTTAGGGGTATTTATTTGTGGAAAACCTCGGTGAATATCTAAGCAACTTACGCCAGGAGAAAGGCATAGATTATGCCCAAATCTGGGAAGATATTCGCATTCCCAAAGAGCAGATATGTGCCTTGGAAGAAAACAGACTCTTCGATCTTAAGAACTATGGTTTTGCCAAAGCCTTAGTGTATAATTACGCACGCTATTTGGGGGCAGACATACCAGAAGTTTTAAACGAGTTCTACGTAATGATGCCGGAAAACACCAAGAAGGAATACACCCCTTGTAGAGTTGTAAAAGAGAGAAAGATTATGCTCTCTACAAACTTTCTGTGGACAATTAGCATTATCGTATTTGTAGGCATTTTAGGCTCAATTCTCTTCCATAGCTACCGTCAGGGATGGTTAAATGCACCAGATTTCTTCAATAGGGAAAGAAAGGTTTCAGCGGATGAATCGTCCCCAAGAGAAGAGAATGTGAAACCAGATAGTTTGCGTATCAGAATGCGCTTGCTGAGTGAAAGCATTCCTCAAAACAATACGGTTCAGCTCTCAAAGGAGAAACACCAACCGTTAGCGGATACCACAGATTATATTGGCAATATCCTTGAAGAAAGCCCTGTAAATATTAGAATAAATTAGTATTCATAAGATTGCTAATTTGCAGCATGTTTTATGATAGGGAGCAAGCAGGAGCCATGTTTTCTTGTAGCATAGCTTTGTTTTGGGGCTTTATGAAGCAGTCTTTTACGAAAGAAAAGTCTTGACTTTGGCAGGTAAAAAGACTAATCTTGTCATATATCGCTAATAATATGCTTGAGAAAAAGATAGGAGTATTGATGGGACCAATAACCGAACATCATCTGATGCTATTTTTAATTCAGTTTGCCCTGCTTTTGGGCTTTTGTAAGTTGTTTGGTTACATATTTGAGAAGCTCAAGCAATCCAGTGTAACCGCTGAGTTATTGGTGGGAATTGTATTGGGACCGGCAATACTGGGCAAAATAGCACCGGGTGTACAGGCATATCTTTTTCCCGATGATGTGGTGCAAAGATCAATGTTGGAGGCTTTAGCGTGGTTTGGCAATTTCTTTCTTTTAATGGAGACGGGGCTTGAAATAAACTTTTCTAAGGTATGGCAACAGCGTGGGGATGCGGTTAGGCTTTCGGCGGCGGATCTTGTTCTACCCATTTTGTTATGTTTTATCCCTATCTATTTTTTGCCGGATCGATATGTAGCGGATCCTTCTCAGAAAGTGCTGTTCGCCTTGTTTATTGCGGCAATTATGACCATTAGTGCTTTACCGGTAGCCATTAGGGGCTTACGAGATCTTAACATATTAAAAACTGACGTTGGTTTTCTCATTATTTCGGCCTTAACGATAAATGATATTGCCGGATGGGTGATATTTACCATTATTTTAGGGATTTTTGATCACGGTTCTTTGGAATTGGGATTTGTAGCCAAATTGGTGGTTCTTACTCTGGCATTTACGATTATCAGCCTTACTTTATTGAGGCGCATAGTAGACAAAGCAATGACCTATATCCACCACAAGACAGGTGAATCTTCAGGCTTAAAAATCACTTTTATTATGGTGGTTGGGGCGATTTTTGGTGCTGTTACTTTGCAGATTGGTATTCACTCATTGTTCGGCTTTTTCATAGCTGGTACTATTTTGGGAGAAGCCAAGCATATCAGTGAAAAAGACCGGTTTGTGGTTAATCGTTTAGTGTATTCAATATTTGTTCCCATCTTTTTTGCCAATATTGGTTTACATCTGGATTTCATAGCCAATTTCGATTGGTTCTTGGTGCTGATTATTAGCGCCATAGGCATTGCAGCCCGCTATGTGGCAGCATATATTGGTTCCCGATGGTCGGGACAGGACAAATCCAATTTAGCGGTAATTGCCATTTCACACACTCCCGGCGGGCAGATGCACATTGTAGTTGGCATGCTTGCCTATTCAGCTGGACTGATTACAGAAAAGGTATTAGTAAGCATTATTGCTGCAGCGATTATCTCTACGATAGTTTTTGGTCCTTGGCTATCTCAAGCGGTTCGCAAGCTAAAGAAAAGCATATTTGACATCTTATTTGCCGAAGATGATGTATTTATAGATACTGAAGGACGCACTCAAGATGAGATTTTGCACTATATGAGTGGCGTGGTTGCCCGCAAAACAAAGATCAGCCGTGATAATATTTACCAAGAAATAAAGTTGCGAGAAGACCAGATGAGCACAGCCATGGGGCGAAGTATTGCCATACCTCATGCGCGCCTGGAAGGACTGGATAAATCTTACATTTTCGCTTTTCATACCAGGCAAGGCTTAGAATGGGATAGCCCAGACGGCAATTTGGTAAGACTAATAGTTTTAGTAATTACCCCTAAAGAGTCGCCCAATGCGCAATTACAGATTTTGCAAAGCCTGGCAAATGCCTTGCACGACAACCAGAAAGCCAGAAACATGGTAACCAGTAGAGATAGACGCTTCATTTGGGCAACCATCCGCAGCGAACTTAATGCCTGTCAGCAATGCAATTTAGAGGCGTGAACCATAAGATATCATATTATTCTTATTCGGGCTGACTTCTCAACCGGTATGAAAACGGTTACCAAGGAGAACTGATGGGACCCATTACCGAACATCATTTATTGTTGTTTCTCATTCAGTTTGGGTTGGTATTGGGTCTATGTAAATTTCTGGGTTATTTTTTGGCGAAGATGCGACAATCCAGCATCACCGGCGACATCTTGGTAGGCATTATGTTAGGTCCCGCAATTTTGGGCAAATTCTTCCCAGATCTACATGCCACCATCTTTCCCGATAATGCCATACAGCGTACCATGCTGGAGACCATTGCCTGGTTTGGGAACCTTTTTTTGCTAATGGAAGCAGGATTAGAGATTAATTTCTCACGAATATGGCAACAGCGAGCAGATGCCATAAAATTATCTTTAGCAGATCTCACTTTGCCCATAATAATCAGTTTTATCCCGATATATTTACTTCCATCGCACTATTTGATTGATCCTTCCAGCAGAATTCTTTTTTCGCTGTTTTTAGCTGCGGTGATGACCATAAGCGCACTGCCAGTGGCAATACGGGGGATGAGAGACCTGAACATTCTCAAGACAGATGTTGGCTTTTTGATTCTCTCCGCACTTACGATGAACGACATCGCTGGCTGGGTATTGTTCACCATTATTTTGGGCATGTTTACACAAGGTTCTTTGGAGCTGGGATTTGTGGGGGGATTGATCGCTAAAACCCTTATCTTTACCGTTATCAGCCTAACTTTGCTACGCCGGTTAATTGATAAAGTAGTTACCTTTATACATAATAAAACAGGGGAAGCATCGGGACTAAAAATCACTTTTATCATGCTCATAGGGGCTTTGTTTGGTGCCATCACCCTCAGAATTGGCATCCATTCACTGTTTGGATTCTTTATTGCTGGCACCATTTTGGGCGAAGCAAAACACATCAGCGAGCGTGATCGTTTTGTGGTGAACCGTTTGGTTTATTCTGTTTTTGTACCCATATTCTTTGCCAATATTGGTTTACATCTTGATTTTATTGCAAATTTCGACATTGCCCTGGTGTTGATTATGCTTAGTGTGGGCATTGCGGCGCGCTATGTGGCTGCATATCTTGGAGCTCGATGGTCCGGACAGCATAAAAGCAATCTTTCCGTTATTTCCATCGCACACACTCCCGGAGGCGAAATGCATATTGTTGTAGGTATGTTGGCATTTACTGGTGGCCTTATAAGCGATAAAATCTTGGTGAGCATAATATCTTCATCGCTTATCTCTACAATCATCTTTGGTCCGTGGCTTTCCTTTGCGGTTAAAAAATTGCGTAAGGATTTGTTTGATGTTCTGTTTCGCGAAGAAGACGTATTTATTGGTGCAGAAGGTAATTCCCAAGAGGAGATTATTCAATATATGAGCAGGGTTGTAGCTAAACGCAGCAAGCTCAATTCATCGCTTGTGTATCAGGAGATAAAACTACGTGAGGATCAGATGAGTACCGCAATGGGGCGCGGTATTGCCATACCTCATGCTCGACTCGAACATCTCAAACATTCTCATGTATTCGTTTTTCACAGCCAACAAGGTATCGAATGGGATAGCCCGGATGGAAGCTTGGTGAGGTTTATCATTTTGGTAATAACCCCCAAAGAATCTCCAAATGCTCAACTACAAATTTTGCAAGGATTAGCCAATACTCTGCGCGATAGACAAAAGGCTCAAAGCTTAGTAAATAGCAGAGATAGCCGTTATATCTGGGCTGCATTGAAATTGGAATTGGATGAATGTCGAGATTGTAACCTAAGACATTAATTTACATAAGAACATCAATAGGAAAATCGCAAATAAAAAATGGCATCCCGTAGGGGAATCGAACCCCTGTTGCGTGACTGAGAATCACGAGTCCTAGGCCACTAGACGAACGGGACGCAAGAAAAAAGGCGCCTGCGCACCTCAATACTTAATATTTGGCGACCCCTAGGGGAATCGAACCCCTCTTGCAAGAATGAAAATCTTGAGTCCTAACCGATAGACGAAGGGGTCGCAAATATTTGGTGATCCAGGATGGGATCGAACCATCGACTCTCTGCTTAAAAGGCAGATACTCTACCGCTGAGTTACTGGACCGAAATTTCAATATGTTTTTTCAAATTTTAGAGAGCTTGGTTTTTGTCAAGCATAATTAACTATATTAAGCAATTTATGTCGCCTATCTTACTGCGTATTAATTATATAGATATACCTAAAAAGTATCCAGTTCGGCGAGATTATCTAAGCGGATCTTCTCTTAAGTATAATCTTACATAACGAATTCTAAATACTTTATCGCAATATTACCGATGCTTTAGGCAGATATAGTGCTTTAGACAAAGGAGTATAGCAGGAGGAACCTTTGTTATGTTATGCTTAAAACTACAAGGCCAGAAGAAGTATTATAAACTTTTTGCGCTCCGCAAAATACTCAAATATGGTGCAAGCATTGTGGCTTATCCTCAAGTCGCAGAGATCACTAATATCATGATCGAAAACCGCTACAAAGATAAGCAGAATTACTTTTTGACTGGTTTTGCGGTAAAAACCGGAATTGCAAACAGGCAGTTCGTGCAATAAAGTGTCAGCATTAAGACACACATTTGCGCACATATTGAACAAAAAAAGACAGTGTGTTGGTTGCAATGGCGGCTTAGAAATGTATAAACATAAATATTTTTTCAAGTGTAAGTACATGGTATACAGCGCAATGTGAATGTAAAAGATAAAAAAAATGCCCAGTTTTTGGAATTGGCACAGCTCTTGCTCTAAAGATATCTGTGCTACGGCACATATTATAATGTGAACACAATAAGTGAAACACTAAATTAAAAAACTTAACCCCA
>JAJBBD010000240.1 GCA_020532355.1 Candidatus Cloacimonadota bacterium
CACCCAATTTGGAACCTATGTTGCCATGTTCGATTCATTAGGAGCCCAATTGCATAGAAAAGATGGAGAAAACATCAGAGTTGACATCGGGCCCGGAGATGGTATCCTGCTCCAAATGTGTTCTAGCTTGCCAAATTCTGTTACAAGTGATGCTGTACTAAAGAAGATTGCTTATCTCTCCGGAGAGATTACTATAGATGGCGGCGCCGATGTGAGTATAGAGCCTAATACATTAACTACCATTTTCCCAAACTCTGTCATCAGAGTGAAGGGAGGCTCAAGCCTGAATATATCCGGCTCTGTAGCTGTTGGCGATAGTGTATCTATCATAGTGGAAGAGGGCAGTAGTATCTCATTTGCTAAGGCAAATTGTTCATGGGGTATAGACTCGGTTCTTGAGATAGATGGGGCTGTTGTATATGCAGATAGCAGTTCATTTGTGAGCAGTGTCTCAGCACAAACTTGGGCTGGTATCCATGTATCGAACTCCGGTTCATTGAGCTTCAGCAATACAACAATAGCCGGGGCAGAAGAGAACAACGTGGATAACTCTTCCGTCAATCTACTAAATTGCAGCATCACAATCCCAGCAAATGGAGTGGGATTGGACATTGAGAATTATGAGACAGGGCTTACAGTCCGTATTGATTCAAATCAGGAAGGTTCCGGTTTCTTTGGAAGTGATGGAACTGCTATAGGCTTGAAGTACTGGTCATTACCTTCTGCAGCACTGATTCGAAACATGGTATTCTCAGGGCTATTGAGTGGCATTGAAAATCAGTATGATTCTGCTATCAGAGATACTATACAGAGTTGCCACTTCATTGATACAGCCACTGGCATTCACCTTACTGGCTCTGAGTTTTCTCCTCTGATAACTGACTGCCATTTTGTGGAGAATAGCATTGGAATTGAACTGGAAGGAGCTTCTCCCAAGATAGAGGACTGTTCCTTCACTCAGTGTGATGTGGGAATTAGAACGGAATGGTCAACTTCTGTACTGGGAGGTATCTATGATTGTAGCTTTGATTTGGGTGATACGGGGATAGTAAGCCGGGGTTCGAATCTAAGATTGGCAGATAATAGCTTCTATACCCTAATAGGGATTTTAAACCACTCCGGTTCAACCCTAAACATGAGCTCTTCTGCTAATAACCTCTTCAATTCTGAGGTAGTAAATCTGGATTTTCAGGATACTGCTTCTTACAATGCTTACATCCAGCTCTATGCCGGGCACAATGATTTCTATCATGAGAACTCCGGACTATTCAATCCAACCTTTGACTTCCGCTTTGATACACAATGGCATGTATCTCCGCCACCGCGCAGCAATGCCATTTCTGCCAGTAACAACTGGTTTGAGAATGGATTGGTTATAGTAAACGCTCCTGGACAAGCTTCGCATTATGTTACAAGTTTCGTTCTGGATCCCTCTCCCAACGTCATTATCGAGTCTGAGGATAGAATGGCTACTGCATTGATTTCCGAGAAACAGGGAGACAGCACCACTGCTAATAGTATTTACAAAGCAATCCTGGATGAGAATCTGGTGGAGGAATCTCAACTGATGATTGATGCCTTGGACGGATGTTATCGCACTTCAGCGATGAGTCCCGATTCTCTGCTGGCGCTGGAGACTTACATCCTTTCCAAAATCAGCCAGTATGAGACTGAGAATCCAAAATTGACCAAGTACTTACAAGACTATCTGGTGAAAGACTATCTCCTGATCAAAGACTACCAATCTGCCATTAACCTTCTTCAGGTAAGGTTGGACAATCCAGAATCCGAGATAGACTCTCTCTTGGCGGTGATGGATTTGGAGATAGTGCTGCATCTGGCAGCAATGAATGAGACCAAGCAACCTATCACTACGAAATACACGCAATATGTGTATCCTTCGCGATCCGTCTTTTCGTCAAAACACTCTGAGCAATGGAACTTGTTACGTGAGCTGTATGATAGGGAAGAGAACGATCAAGCGCCAATCCCGCTAACAGCTCAGATCAGTGCAAACTATCCCAATCCCTTCAATCCCTCGACTACAATAGAATTCAGCATCCCGCAAACGGGACAGGTGAACTTATGTATCTATAATATCCGAGGTCAGAGGGTGAAGAACTTGCAGAATTCTGTAATGGAAAGAGGTTATCACCGGGTTGTTTGGGATGGCAGAGATACGAACAACTGCAATGTTGCCTCCGGGATCTATTTCATCAAGCTTGAATCGGGTGGAAAGACCTCGATTCGCAAAGCAATGCTCTTAAAATAGTAGTAAACATTCAACATAACAAGCCCGGGGTGAAACTCCGGGCTTGTTCTTTCTGGTCACAATAATCAATGATCACAGCACATGTCATTGAGTATAAATTCCACGACGCGCAGCACCACGACCCGGAACCCCGCAAAGTGTATTGGCGCTCTCCGAAGCGCCACAGATGCCACCCCGCAGGGCGGGGTTATGGTCAAAAAACAATCTAGAAGTATGACTGCTACAATATTGTATATAGTGGATTAGGTTTTTAGGACAGCCCTATAAGGTGTACTTGACATCGAGATAACAATGAAAAAAGTACAACCGTGGGAGGTTCAAATGAAGAAACGCAGCACTTACAGCGGCAAATTCAAGAGCAAGGTTGCCATTGCGGCAATATTTTGTCCAAGTGGTAGTTACTATTATCAGCTCCAGAATCAAGAGAATAAACCCGTAATGATATATGCAATATACAAATACGGATTACGTATGGAAGCAATTGGATTCTTGGATATGCATA
>JAJBBD010000241.1 GCA_020532355.1 Candidatus Cloacimonadota bacterium
CTGCTTTTTCCAGTGTAGTATGTATAACGGATATCAAAGGGGCGGTAGAGAATAGCTTTGATGTTCTCATCGTTCATTCCGCTGTCTTTCAGATCTTTTTGAGCATATTCAACCTTCCAGTCGCGGGCATCTTTGCCAAGCTTAAAAGCTGTTCTGGCGGTTTCCGGGTCCAGAGATGCAAAGTGGTGAATGGTCTTACGCACTTGGTTTGGAGTATTCTGGATTGTGAGTCCGTCTCTGGCGGTTACAATGCCTACACTGTTGAGCGGGAATATCTCCGTCAGGCTTTTCCATGTAAGGTAATGCTCATTTCCAGTGGCTTCAGGGCGGAAGAGATAGAAGGGTGAAGTAGGCCTTAGTGCCTGAAAAGATGTAGCTTGGAACTGATTGTTATCCAGCCAGTCATACTTGCTCTGGCGGAGGCCAAAAAGCTCGTGGTGGTGGACTTGTGGGTGGGCAAGCTCCTGATTGCCCAAACGAGCAGCGCTCGTTGGTTCAGACGCCTGCGGCGTCTCTGCCAAGCGGGAGCTTGGCAGCCCAGTTTTCAGCATAAGAATGATGGTAGTTCCTTGCCTGATATCAAAGACGTTTTCATCATTGCTGCCATCTGGACAAGTCTCCTTCTTTAGGCTGTTTCCATGAAGATCCAGAACGTAGATTTCATCAAAGGTCTGCATCAGGCTTTGTCGCATACCTCTGAAGGTGGGGTTATCCAAATAGCCGTGGTTGGTTATCATGCCTACAATGCCTTTGCCCGCTTTGTGGATCTTCCATTGGGCAAAGCGCAGGAACTTCACATAATCATCCTGCAACCACTTTGGATTCTTTTCGCCCAGTGGGTTTCCGTCAACCGTGTAATAGCTTTGTGCACCATCCAGATCGGTTTTCAAGAGCTTTTCTGTCCAGGCATTGCTGTTTTCACTGGCTCCGCTATAGGGCGGATTGCCCATTATCACCAAAATCGGTTCTTGATGTTTCACTTTGTTTGCCATCGCGCATTCATCGCTGATGTCATGGGCAATGGGTAGCGATATCTGCTCTGGAGTGTCCGGCTCGAGAGTGTTCGAAAGATAGAGTTTGAAGCGTTCATCCTCGCTAAGTTCATAGTCTTGTTCTGCCAAGAGATAACTAATCTTGAGGTGCCCAACGGTGTATGGTGCCATCATCAGTTCAATTGCATAGAAATGGGGTAGAACGTGCTCTTTGATCAGTCTATGAGTGCTTCCGCTGCCATACTTATCTTTATATTCTTCAATAGCCAGTTTGATAGCTTCAGCAGGAAAGGTGAGAGTTCCAGCAGCAGGATCGAGTATCGTTACATCCTCAGAGGCAAGACCATCCGCTTTCCCGAAATGGCTTTTAAGCAGGCAGTGGATACTGCGCACGATATAGCGCACCACCGATTCGGGAGTATAATAGACTCCCCGTTTTACTCTCAGTTTGGGATCATATTCGCTTAAGAAAGTCTCATAAAAGTACACAATCGGGTCAGTGCCTTTGCCTTCGCTATAAAAGCGATGCAATATCGTTTTGATATCTGTATTGAAGAGGATGTCCGCGATGTCATCAATCAGGACAGCCAAAGCTTGAGGTGGCTCTTCCAGAGAGATAAAGCGGAAGATGCTTTTCAGGATACCGAGGGTGCCGGGGATGTATTTATAGATCAGTTCGCGGTTGAACTCACCTTCACTACGGGTGCGAGCCGCAAAAATGCCATAAGTAAGGGTTTGGGCATAGAGATCGGCAAATTGCTCTAAGCTTAACTTATTGATCAGTAGCTTTTTGAATGATTCATAGAAGCTGAGTAATATTTTCTTACCCTGCCTTTCCTCCTCTGCCAGTTCGATTGAAATTATCTCGTCTCGTAGGAAGCGGGTGCGTTTGGCAAGAGTGTCTGCCAGGCTCTTGGGGTCTGTAATAGCGGGAAGAGAAAAGCAAAAATAGCGGTCAAGCAGGGCGGCAAACTCATCTACATGCGAAGCTGGAGGAGTTATCTGCATCTGGGTGGCATTGATGGGGCTGGCGATGGTGACACTCTCCACAAACTTGCCATGCTGATAGAGCCGAAACTCATAGAAATTGGTGAGGATGAGATTGGGGAAGGTGGCAAGGTAGCGTGTGATCTGTTCACTTCCTGCGATGGGGTCAAGGCTGTAAATCTCTGGTTTCTTGGCTTCGATATAGCCTGTAATATGGGCTTTGCCGTCCCAGATACGGAAGTCCGGATTTCCGGCTTCGGTGGCTTTGGGCAGTATGCTTACTTCGCATCTACTTATCTTGCTTAGTGTTGCATAGGCATCAATCATTTCCTTTAGACAGTGATAGAAAGATTCTTCCCGGGCGTCGCCCCGCTGGATGATGTTCTGAAGGCTGCTGAGGTATTTTGTAAGAACTTTTTTCATTTACGCACTACCCTAATCCTTGATAAATTTCCATTTGCGCATTAATCCCTATAAGGGATATTTGGTCAACCTCTTTTTCTATATTGCCCCTTTGCTGGAGCGTCTTCACCGGGCAATACTCACAGTACCGTTTGACAACAGTCAAACCATGCCGGCTCTTTGGCGTGGATACACCATCTTGCCGTGTTTTATAAGCTTCAGGACGAAGCATCTGCCTTTTGAGCCTTGGAAAGCTCCGTTACATGGGCACTGTCGCCTCTACGATAGAGTGTAAACTTTTTGCATTTCGAGCTTGACATATTTACGAAGGCTAATAATTTGGCATTTCTTAAATTATAAACAAAAGGTGGTGATTTGATTGCCGACAGTAGTAGCCAAAGAGAACGAATCTTTCGATTATCTGTTGAAGCGCTTTAAAAAGAAATGCGAAAAAGCCGCAATTCTTTCGGAAATAAAGAAGCATCAGGCATACGAGAAGCCCAGCGTAAAAAAGAAACGCGAGGCAAATGCTGCACGTCGCAAGATGCTGAAAATTCAGCGTCGGATGCAACGTTTTATGAAATAAAGCATAACACTTTATTTAGGTATTAATTCGGCATACAGGGATCACAACGATTCCTGTATGCTTTTTATGGCACAAGGGAGAATTAAATGGGCGTGATAGACTGGATAATTTTGGCAGTATTGCTGTTCTTTACGGTTGTGGGTATCCGGCGTGGTTTAGTCGGTGCCGTTGTTCAATTTGCCGGAGCTGTATTAGCTTTCTTTTTGGTGGGACATTACTATCCGCTCTTGGCAAATCAACTTATGCTAAAATACGGTCTTGGCAAAACTATTTCCACCATTATTGCCGTAGTGCTAATCTTAATCTTGATTGTGGTGATAGTCCGTTTTGTGTTATGGATTTTAGAGCGTTTTATCAAAGCACTTAACTTATCGTGGCTAAATAGAACCGTAGGCGGAATCTTAGGCTTAGTAAATGGATTGATCTTGGTAATAATATTCACTGTGCTGATGGACTATATGCCCAAGCTTTCAGAGCCACTAAAAGATGGCGAAAAACATAGGGTATATGTGGGTGTGGAACAACTTAAAGAAGAGCTTTTTGCCAAACTGAATCTTAAAAACAGAATAAAATATATCAAAATGCCAGAATTCTTACAACAGCGAGAAGATAATGAAGAATGACCGAGCTTGAATTCTCACTATTGAAGAACCATCTTGCCCAACTTTGTGATAGCGAATTGGGAAAAGATCTGATACAGTACGTAGCTGTGTTGGATAGTATTGATAAGATGCGATATTCGCAAAACACCATAGCTCAGTTTCAACAAGCATTAGAGCTAGGCATTCAATACGAGTTCAAAGACTTGAGTGATATCACGGCATTGTTTGAAGCAGGCAGTACCGGCATCTTCAATTATGAGGAACTAAAAGAAATATCCATCAATGCAGATTTGGGCTCGAAGCTTGCCGAGAACAAGCAGGCGTACAAAGACCTAGATCTGACATATCAAATAGTAAAAAGGTTAAGCTCTTTACCTCAAATAAAGCTCGGTTTCTTGCGCATTTTCGATGCTGAGGGCGATATCTTGGATAGTGCTTCTTCCCAGTTGAATAGCATCCGCAGACAAATGGGAAGCTTACGCCAACGCATCCAACGTACTATGCAAAATATGCTGTCCGAACCTCGCCTTGAGGATTTTTTGCAAGAGAAATTCGTTACTCAGAGGGATGAGCGTTTCGTAATTCCCGTCAAAGAATCTGCCGCATCATTTGTGCCTGGCATAGTGCAAAGTCGATCTGCCAAAGGCTCCACAGTATTTATTGAGCCGTCTGAAATTGTCCCCTTAAATAACGAATTACATTTACTCAAAGATGAAGAAAAGCGTGAAATTCACAGAATCTTAACTGCCTTTTCCCAAGAAATAAAAGAGCACAAAACTGAGCTGTTGAACAATCAAAAAATACTGGCAAAACTGGATTTTCTTTATGCGGCAGCTCGTCTTTGCACTAGCCTAAAAGCAAAAGTCCCAGTAATGTGTGAAGAGCCTATACTGGAGCTAGACACAGCCCGGCATCCCTTGCTGATACTTAAAAAAATATCGGAAGAAGGAAAACAGGGTTATAATAGAGTTATTCCATTTAATCTTAGCTTGGGTTCAGACTACAATATTATGATTTTAAGTGGACCCAATACGGGTGGGAAAACTGTGCTGATGAAGGCAGTGGGGCTTATCACGCTGATGGCAATGGCAGGCTTTCCCGTACCGGTAGATGAACTAAGTAGAATTGGCTGTTTTGGCGAGGTTTTGGCAGATATCGGAGATGACCAATCCATCGAAAACGCCTTATCTACATTCAGTTCTCATTTGGAAAAAATTGCAAGGATGCTGCAACGAGCTAAGCCAAGCAGTCTTATCCTTATCGATGAAATTGGAGCCGCCACAGATCCTCTTCAAGGCTCTGCTCTAGCGCAAGCTATTCTCGAAAAACTTACTGAGCTTGAAATAAAAGGCATTGTAACCACACACTACACTGCTCTAAAGGTTTTTGCCGAATCTCATCCTAATTGTGTTAACGCTTCGATGCAGTTTGATATGCGCTCTTTGGTGCCTACTTACCATTTTAGCATTGGCATTCCCGGAGATAGTTTTGCCATCGAAGTTGCGGCATCTTTGGGTATAGATTCTGGGCTAATAAAACGAGCAAAACATTTAGCCGGCAGTCAGAACATGGAATTTAGCAATCTAATCAAACGCCTTCAAGACCAAAAAAAGGAACTGGGACAATCCATATATCAATATCAGCTAAAAACTCGAAACTTGGAAAGCCGCCTCGGCGAATTGGAAGATAGAGAAAAAGCCTGGCAAACAGAACTCAAAGCCAGGCGCCAGAAGCATATTAAAGAGCTGCAAAGCGAATTGATCGGCTTTCAAAAATTATACCATCGCGAATTAAGCGAACTCAAAGGCTTGGAAAAGCAAGAACGCCGTAAAGTTTCGGAAAGAAAATTGCAAGATATATCCAAACAGAACGAAAAACTGAACCGCGAACTGATCTCAAGCAATAGCGAAGACCTGATAAAACCGGAAAACCCGCAAGTTGGTGACAAGGTTTGGCTAGCAGATTTTGAAGCTGACGCTATTATCCTGGCAATAGATGGAACTCGGGCAACAGTTGATATGAACGGAATTAGCTTTAAAACCGATCTGGATAATTTGTATCGTAGCGCGCATGCTGCAAGCGAACCTATGATTCCCATCACTTCCAGCAAAGTAACCGCCAAAGTTCAAACCGAGCTCAAACTTTTGGGGCTAACTTTTGATGAAGCCATGCCTCTTATCGACGAATTTATAGATAATGCCGCTCTTAGCGGTTTTAGTACTTTACGCATCGTACACGGCAAAGGAACCGGTGCTCTGAGAACCAAAGTTCGAGAGTATCTTTCCCGCAAGAAAATAGTAAAAAGCATGGAATCTCCCCCCCTCTTTGAAGGTGGAAGCGGAGTAACGGTAATTAAGATATAAAGGAATAGAGTTGGATAGTAATCTGATCGACCAGATTAGGCAAGCAAACGACATTGTAGATGTAATCCAAACTTATGTGCCGTTAAAGCACGTAGGCTCTAATTGGCGTGGTGTTTGCCCATTTCACAACGACACACGTCCTTCTCTTTATGTTAGCCAGCCCAAGCAGATTTTTAAGTGTTTTGCCTGTGGCAAAGCCGGCAATGTGTTTACTTTTGTTCAAGAATACGAAAAGCTTAGCTTTATTGAAGCGGTCAAAAAGCTGGCGTTAAGAGTAGGAATTTCGGTTCCCGAACATGAGCGCAGTAAAGTTGTTTCCACCAAGCGTCAACAACTTATACAGGTATATCACAGCGCAGGTGAATTCTTTAGCCAATGTCTGTTTAAACATGCCGATAATGCTTTAGAATATCTATCAGAAAGAAATTTCTCGCCAGAAATAGCAAGGGAACTGCAATTAGGCTTTGCCTTGGATTCTCAGAGAAGCCTGCTCAACCATCTGCTTAAAGAAGGATATGGAGTCGATCTGCTAAAGTTAAGCGGACTGTTTACGGAATATAGCGGAGCTTTGAATGATTTTTTCCGCAATCGCTTGATGTTTCCCATTCACAATAATACTGGAGATGTTATCGCCTTTGGCGGAAGGATTTTGGAGCCCAAAGATAACATTGGTAAATATATCAATTCTTCCGGAACAGAGCTTTATACCAAAGGGAAAGAGCTTTACGGGCTATATAAAACCAAATACAATATCAGTAAGATGGATTTTTCTTTGGTATGCGAAGGGTATTTTGACTTTTTGCGTTTGTATGAAAATGGCTTTGTAAACTCTGTTGCCAGTTTGGGTACAGCCCTTACTAAAGATCAAGTATTGCTGCTAAACCGTTTCTCGCGCAACACGGTGCTACTCTACGATGGTGATAGCGCTGGATTAAAAGCCGCCATCCGAGGAGGGTTACTGTGTTTATCGCATGGCATGCAGGTCAAGATTGTAAACTTGCCAAAAACTGAGGATCCGGATTCGTATTTATTAAAATATGGCGCACAAGATTTGCACAAACTCATTGCTGAAGCTCCAGCCTTAATATCGTTTATGGCAACAAACGATAACATAGAAGAACCGATAAAAGAGCGCATTGATATGCTACTGGAAAGCTTGCGGCTATTAGACGATCCCATTTTAAAAGAGCTCTTGATTGCCGATATCTCAGAAAGTTTTGGCATTAGTTCCGAAGCATTATTATCTGGCTTAAAAAGAGGCAGACAAAGCACTGTTGAGAACGAACTAATCACTTCTCCCAGAGGCTATAACCAAGATCTTGAGCAGGAAAGATTGTTGCTCTGCTTAGCTTTAAAAGATGAGAAAAGCTACAATCTTCTTGCCAGCGAGATAAGCCCCGATTATTTTAATAGTAGGCTCTACCGGCAAGTATATGTATTGCTTACAGCTAAGATGGCCAATACACACATATGGAACCCGGCAGCGCTTTTAGACGATATTGAGAACGATGAAATCAAAAACAGCATGGCTGAGCTTATGTTTGAGGACGTACAACAAGCGAATCTCCAAGATCTTATGCGAGACTTGAAGCTTCGCAAGCTGAAGCGGGATCTGGAGGCCTTAGACAAGGCTATCAACCAGGATTCTAATAATTATGAACTTCTCAAACAAAAGGAAGCACTATCCCGCCAATATCGGAAATTGACTAAGCGGGTAGTTAACAAGGTCCTCTTTTAGAGAACTTTTTGCCAAGGAGCATTGATGATTACTTATAACGAATGTTTGAAAAAGTTGGTGGATCTCGGAAAGGATTCCGGCTATATCACCTTCAAACAAATCAACGACATCCTGCCAAATAGCCCCTTCTTTTTAGATAAGGTGGATGACATCATTTTCGACCTTTCACAAGATGGCATAGAAATCATCGACGAAACCGAAAAGCGTGTCACTAAAGGTGGAGCTGCCATCCGTAAACCTACTGCTCCCAAGAAGTTCAAAACCAAGCGCTTCTATGACGATCCTGTGCGTATGTATCTACGAGAAATGGGAAGAGTTCCCCTTCTGGATCGAGATGGCGAAGTGCGAGTGGCTAAAAAGATCGAAACATACCAAAAAATGATTAATCAAAACGTGTTCCAGGCAGGCTCTACTCTGCGTGAAATGTATAATTTCCTTCATCGATACCGCGAACGCAGAGTTAGGCTGGATCAAATCTTTAAAGTGGATATCGGCACATGGATAGATAAAAATCAGGATGTTAAGATTATCGATCGCTTCAAGGATACCCTCAAAGAAAACGAAAATACTTTGGATAAAATTGGCAGTATCCTCGATAACTGCGATTTTGACGATACCGGAACAGCCAGCCGACAGGAAGAAATAGATAAACTGCGCGACCAGGTGGTGGAAACCTTCATGAGCCTTTCCTACAACGACAAGCTTATCAAACGTATGGTTTACCGCATCCGCAGCCTGGTTGAACGAATAGAAGAAAGCTACAATTCCATCAATGAACTTACTAAGATCAAACGCTATACTATAGACGAGATTTGTACCTATGGTAGACGCGCCAAGAAAAGCGATGATGACTTTGAGGAAGTAAAAAGCGAAACCAATATGGACCCCAATATTTTTGTGGAAACTCTGCGCAAGATCAAAAACGCCCGTCGTAAAATACGCCGAGTAGAACTGGAAACAAAAATGACCGGAACCGAACTGGTTTTCCTCCTGCGTGAAATCGACCGCGCCGAACGCAATAAAGAAAAGGCTCAAAACGAAATGATCGAGGCAAACGTACGCCTTGTAATTAGCATCGCCAAACGCTATAACAACCGTGGCTTGGAATTCTTGGATCTCATTCAGGAAGGCAATACCGGACTTATGCGCGCCGTGGAGAAATACGACTATCGCAAAGGGTTCAAATTCAGCACTTACGCTACCTGGTGGATCCGTCAAGCCATTACTCGCGCCATCGCCGATCAAGCGCGTACCATTCGCATCCCGGTGCATATGATAGAATCTATTAACAAAATCAACCGTACCAGCAGACGTCTGATGCAAAAACTCGGACGTGACCCCTATCCGGATGAAATCTCCGAAGTTCTGGATATGCCAGTAGAAAAGGTAAAAAACATCCTTTCCATCAGCAAAGAACCGGTCTCGCTAGATAAACCCATTGGTCACGATAGCGAAGATAGCATATTGGGAGACTTCATCGAAGATAGAACCATCATTTCTCCGGAACGCTTAGCTGAACGGAGTCTGCTCAAAAAACAAGTGGATGAAGTATTAAGAACCCTTACCACACGCGAAGAACGTGTGATCCGACTCCGCTTTGGTATAGATGACGGTTATCACCGTACACTTGAAGAAGTGGGCAACATCTTTCAGGTAACTCGTGAACGCATCCGCCAAATCGAGGATAAAGCGCTCAAAAAGCTACGCCACCCAAGCCGAGCTGCCATCTTACAGCAGTTTTTGGATAACTTCCACGTGAAATAAATTGTGTGGGCGGATTTTATTCCGCCCTTTTACATTTTGTTCTCTGCACTTCGCACAAGCACCGGAACCCACAGTGACACTCCGATACTTGCCCCCTTTAAATCGGAGCTTCGGTACTCTGCTTTACTACCAAAATCTCTCTCATTCAATTTCGTAGCAATCCTCATTTCTCAATTGCAAATTCCCGCGTAGCGATCTGTTGGATAAACGCGCGATCGTGAGAAACAAAGATCACGGCTCCACGATACTCTGCCAGCGCTTGCGCCAACATCTCCCGACTTCGCATATCCAGATGATTTGTGGGTTCGTCCAAAAGCAATACATTAAAATCTCCCAGTAGGATTCCAAGAATCTGTACTTTAGCTTTTTCGCCCCATGAGAGGCTACTAATTACTTCATTTGCCAAGCTATCTTTCAACCCGATGCAGCCCATCATATTGTGGATGTGTGTTTCTTCCGTTCCGCCACTCAAAAGGTAATCCAATACCTTGTTTTGAGGGTCGAGCAAGTTGAGGTCTTGTCGATAATAGGCTATTTTTAGGCGAGGTGCATAGGAAATTTCGCCTTCTTGGGGAATCAATTCCCCATTTATTATCTTCATCAGGGTTGTTTTCCCGCAACCATTGGCTCCAGAGAGCCATACTTTTTCGGTTCCGCCCAAGTTAAAATAGAAATCTCTGAAAATCCATAAAGCTTGATAGGCAAAGCCCATCGCACTGATGTTGATAAGTTCCTTGTTGGATGGATGCACCTGGGCAAAATCCAATTTGCGCTCTTTATCGAACATCGGGCGTTGGACTGGATAGCGTTCGTTCAGCATGCGTATGCGTCGTTCGATATTGCGAGCTTGCTGCATCTGAGTTCTGGCTGCATTAAAAACGGATTCATACACCGCAGCTCTACCCTCAGAGCGGGTCTCGGGCTGAAAGCTTTGCGCCCAGTTGCGGCGTTTTTCAACGGCTTGTTGCAGGTTTCTGATCTGCCTCTTGCGCTCTTGATATTGGATCTGTTGATGATTCATCATCTCTGTTTTGTCGCGGCTAAAGCTGGAATAATTACCCATACGGATCTCCAACCTACCGGCTTTCAACTCCGCTATCTTGGTGGCACTATTATCGATAAACATCTTATCGTGAGATACATACAGTACCGCACCACTGTATGAATTGAGCCAGTTTTCCAGCCACATGATGTGTTGCAGATCCAGATGGTTTGTAGGTTCGTCCAAAATCAGGATATCCGGCTTTTCCAAAAGCAGAGCCGCCAATTGCAAGCGAGTGGATTCTCCTCCGGAAAGGGTGTCGCACTCACGTTCTGCCAAGCCTTGCAAATCCATGCGGGGCAACATGGAATCTACTTCACTCTGCCAATCCGCTACATTCATCACCTGAAAGTCGTGCCATAAAGATGCCAACTCAATCCCCTGTTCGGCATTTAAGTTTGTAATGGCAGAAAGTCTTTCAATTCCTTTGATAATACGGTACTTTGATGGCTCAACATTTAGCAAAAAATCCCGCAAACAAAGCCCAGAGCTAATTTTTACATCTTGAGGTAAAAAGGCAATGCTGGGAAGTCTGCTGGGGTAGTTTATCGTCCCTTTTGTTGGCTCCAATTCCTGCAAGATGATGCGCACCAGTGTGGTCTTGCCGCTGCCGTTTGTGCCAATCAGGGCAATCTTTTCGCCTTCGGCAATCACCAGATCTATGCCGCATAAAATAGGTGCGTATTGATCAGGATAGCGATAGTGGATGTCTTTTAGCTGTATGAACTGCATATAATTCTCCTTGGTTCGGTTTTAGGAAAGGGGATTAGCAGCAACAGCCCGTAGATTGAGATATCAGATGCATAAATCAATGCAAGAGCCGCTACTGATTTATTTCTGTTTGCGCATCTTAATATCTCCTTTGGGGTTTTGTGTAATGTTCAGAAGTATAGGAATTGTGTCAATCCTTTTTGAGAATTGCCGCAGATACTTGGCTTTACATCATACATTTTATATACAGAACTCCTCTCCACCAAGCTGCTTGTAATATGTGTGGAAATGAGTCAACAACAATCTGCTATAGATGGACGTGCAACGGTCTCAAGTATCGTTTCCAATATTCAACTCCATGTAACACAAGCATTCACGCTTATTGTTTCCCGTAATGCTTAGCTAAGCTTTAGAGCGCTATTATCCCGCATTTACAGCATTATCACGGGAGGAACCTTGCTTAATCTATAGATAATATGTCAGGGATCGGGAGTACCTGTTATGAGAACAATAAATCTGTCTTATCAACATTCTGTAACGCCGAAAGTAGCAGCGAGTATGCACTCAAGCTACAAAAACATTCGGAGCTTCGGATAGTTCCGTTACAAGCTCTGTTGCGAGATATGTTACAAAACGCTATGGGATATTAGGAAATGTGTGGATAGAGCAAAGGCGCTACTACGATAGCGATTTTCATCCCCAGTTTTTTACCTTTGCAAAGTGTTCTGTGCTTATAACAGCAAAATATAAGTTGACGGATATTTATCAATATTTATTCTGTCATAAAAGGTTGAGACATGAAGAAAAACTTCTCATCTGAAGCACATCAAAGAATTCTCGATTCGCTGGAGCAAGTCAATCGGGTAGAGCGTGTGCGCGCTTTAGAGATTCTACGTGAAGCGCAACAGCATCTTGCCGAAACGGATTATAGCGAAAATCCGGATAACAAAATCAGTATTTTGGTAAGTGTAGCGCGTTATCATGTAAACGATAGAAATCCGACTTCGGCATACAAGGTTTTACAAGAGGCTCAGAAATGCGCCGAAGAAAGCAATTTGCCCCAGCAGGTACGCCACATCCAATCTTTGATAGCCATAGTATATTCTATGCGGGGAGATCATCTAAAAGCCATTTACACTTGGGAGGACATGTTAAGCGAATTTGATTCTAGCGATGAGATGTGGATACCCATAGTGAATAATCTAACGGTGGCATACAGCTACACCAAGCAATTTACGCGTGCGGTGGATTTGGGGTTTGAGCTTATTGAAGCCTTAGATCAGCAAGAAAACGACGATCCGGATTTACGCATTTCTGCTTGGATTAATCTTGGGAACGCCTATGGTCCTCTAAAAAGCAATGCAAAGGCAATCAACGCCTACAAAAAAGCCTTGGATATTGCCGAGCAATCTCAAAACATACCGTATCAGAGCTACATACACGGCAATATGGCTCGCACATACAGCGAGATAAAAGAATATGATAAAGCTTACGAACACGCCACTAAGGCACTGGAAATCACCAAATCTTATTATGGAGAATCTCAATTGGCAGATTCACTGAGTGCTTTGGGCTCCATCTGCAATAAAATGAAACGCTATGATGAAGCCAAAGAATTATTGCAATCTGCGCTGGAACATATTGATTCCCAAAATGATACGGTTTGCTATACAAGTACTTTGCTTTCGCTTTGCACAATGTATCTGGAACAAAATCAGCCAGAGAAATGCTTGGATTATCTAACTGAAGCAGAAAAATTGTGCCATGAGAGCGACATACAACAGCATAAAGTAAATCTGTATAAACTATGGAATGAATACTATAGCCAGATTGGAGATTACGCCGGCGCCAATAAGCGCTTATTAGATCTTGGCAGTATATACGAAGAACAGTATCAAGAGCTTTCCGATAAGATGATTTCCAAGCAGGAAGCAGATTATCTAAGCCGAAAAATCGAAAAGAATAATGAGATTTTGCAAAAGAAAAATACGGAATTGGAAGAATCGAACAACCTGATTATTCGACAATCGAAACAATTAGAAAAGAGCAATCGCGAATTGCACGCATCACTCGGAATGTTAAACAGATTGATTTCGATTATTTCTCATGATGTTAGAGGTCCGGCGGCAAATAGCGCCGCAGCATTACGCATGATCCAAGAAGGCAAAATCGGTAGCGAGGCGGCTTCTGATCTGATTGGAAACGTAATTGATAATTTGGATTCAGTTACAGATCTGCTTAGTGAAATGATGATTTGGATAGAATCCCGCAATTTCAGCAAAGAAGTAGATCGCCTGATGAAGGCAGTACCGCTTTGCTATTTGCTGGATCCGGTATTAAAATTTCATCATGGTCACATCAAGCAAAAAAACATAGATGTAGAACACTGTTGCTCGATTTCAGAATACTCAATTTATACCGAACCCAATATCATGAAAATTGTGTTGCGCAATATACTGAGCAATGCCATCAAATTCACCGCTTCCGGGGGTAAAATTAAGATTTTCTGCACAAAAGTGAAGAACTATGCCTACCTAAACATAAGCGATAACGGAGTGGGCATGAGCACAGAAGAGATCGATAACTTGATGCGGGATAATTTGAAACCCAAAGCAGGCACAAACAAGGAAATCGGCATGGGCATGGGTTTACACCTGTGTTTAAGCTATCTTAAGCTACTAAAGGTGGAATACGAAATCCATAGCGAGTTGAATAAGGGAACGCAATTCATCCTTAAGCTGCGCATAGCAGATCGGTAACAAATTCAAGCTTTATTAAGTGGCAATCACAAAATTCTAGGTATTGCAGATTGCAATATATATACAAGTTTGTATTACTATTAATCGGAATTTGGCATATAGAGCCTGCAACGGCTTGGCAAGAATCAGCTTGACAGTATTTGACGTGGTTTTCAAGATAATTTGCATGAAAACTTATTGGCAAATAGCATTTAGAATCCAGCACATCAACTCTTGTGAGCATTGTTTAACGATTGGAAAGGGAACATCACCGCAACGCAGATGAATTCTCTATCTTCTCCAATTGAGGTAGCATAATGCCAAATACGCTACAGGCAATAAGCATTGGTGCCATGATCCCTGCGGGAAATTATGGCAAAGTATTTAGCAGCCATACCAAAGCAGTCAATTTTATCTACAAGAATCAGGTAATAACCATCTGCAGCCGACATATATGTGCAGGACCATTTAGAATAGTTCTTTCAGAAAGTGATGTATCTGCTTTGGACAGTTTCAGTTTGCAACATGGCATCCTGCAGATAGCTGGGCAAGTATGTAACACATCGACTGCCAATATTTACCAGATTAACTGCTTACAGCCGGTTTTGGATGCGCAAATGCGGCGGATACGTATTAAAAAGTGCTTTATGCACTATTTGGACAAGGTACCACCATTTGGAGTGGGGGCATTGCTGAGGGCAGAAGAAGGCAACCTTAAAGGATTTGAGCTTGCTTTGGCAAAAAGCTATAAACAAGGGCAAAAACTATTTAGTGAAGAAAACTATTCCGAAGGGATTAAGTGCTTTAAAGGCAAAGGATACGGTCTAACTCCGGGTGGTGATGACTTTTTAGCAGGCTATATTCTGGGGCTGGCTTATAGGCAGAAAATGGGAAAAAAAGACTTGTCAGAAATATTGGCTGTGCTATTGTATGAATCGCTTTCTGAAAACTATCTGAGCAATACCTTTTTAATTCAAGCTGCTCAACTTTTACCCAATAGAGATTGGCTAGATTTTTTTGAAGCACTGGAATCTAACACAAAAGACCCGCTGCCATTTATGCAGCAAATATCTGCTTTAGGTGCAAGCAGCGGATACGATACATTAAGCGGCTTCTTTGCCGCTTGGGAGATGATATGATTATAAAAACCCAAATTGTGGCAGGAAAATATTTGGACTCTGTAAAACTAATGCTAATATCCAAAGAATTACGCCAGCAAGACGGAGTTGAAGATGCAGTAGCGATTTTGGCGAACCCTGAGAATCGGGAAATATTGGCAGCAACCGATATGCTGGTAGATGAGATCAAAGCTGCCGCCGAAACGGATATTGTGATAGTGGTTAAGTCAAAAACCGATGAACTAGGAGAAGCGGCTATCAGCAAAGCCGAGCAACTGATTAATGCGCCATCTCGCAATCAAGAGGCTTCAGCACTCAAGATCCGAAACCTCCAAGCTGCTGTGAAAAACCTGCCCGGGGCAAATCTTTGCCTAATCTCGGTTGCGGGTAAATATGCAACTGCAGAGGCAGAGCAAGCACTCGATGCTGGATTGCATGTAATGATATTTTCGGATAACGTGAGCCTCGAAGATGAATTGAAGCTTAAGCAAAAAGCTGCTGCTAAGGGCTTACTGCTAATGGGTCCCGATTGCGGAACCGCTATAGTGAACGGATGTCCCTTAGCCTTTGCCAATAAGATTCCTCAAGGCAAAATTGGCATCGTCTCCGCTGCCGGCACCGGATTGCAGGAAGTGAGCGTGGCAATAGCCAATCGTGGGCTAGGAGTTTCGCAAGCATTTGGCACAGGGGGCAGAGATGGTAAAAAAGAAATAGGTGGTATAATGCTCTCCGCCTGTTTGGATTATCTTATTCACGATCCGGCAACCGAAGTTATTATTATAATTGCTAAAACTCCCGATCCAGAAGTTCGTAACAAGCTTTGGCAACAGATATCCTCAACCCAAAAACCTGTGGTGGTTAGCTTTCTAAAACCTGTGGAACTACCCAATCTGCCCAATCTGCATTACTTTGTATCTTTGGCAGAAAGTGCAGCAAAAGCTTGTGCAATACTTAGAAAAGACAAAACCGGTCAGCAAGCGGAAAATATGCAAAACGAACAGATTCTCCCAAACCTAGCACCAAGCAGAAAGTATCTTGCCGGCTTGTATAGCGGCGGGACGCTGTGCTACGAGGCACAAGAGCTTTATCATCGCTATTTTGATGAATACCCCCTAAGTAACACGCCAGTAAGCTCGGAATTTTTGGCAAAAGATGTGTGGAACGAAACGGCAGATTGCATTATTGATCTTGGATCGGACGAATTTACCGTGGGTCGCCCTCATCCGATGATAGACTACAACTTAAGGATGAAGATGCTTGAGCACATGGCAAAGCGTAGCGATATTGGCATCATTATTCTGGATATCGTGTTGGGCTATGGCGCACATCCAGATCCTGCCGCCGAGATCATCCCAGTGATATCAGGCATTAGCGCCGATATTCCGATTATCTGCCACGTTTTGGGAACCAGCAAAGATCCTCAGAATGCAGATACAGTTGCCGAAAAATTGCGTGATGCGGGAGCTAAGGTTTTCAGCTCACATCTGGCAGCGGCGGATTATGCAATCCGCACCCTAGTAAAGCACAGGAGGAAAGGATGAGTAAAATCGCCATTACAAAAGGCAAACTAAAGGTTATAAACATCGGCTTGGAAAACTTTGCCGAAAACATTGTTGAAGCTGGACATGAGGCAATAGACGTAGAGTGGAAACCACCATTGAATATTGCCGTTGAACTCAAAGAGGGCATCTCTGCCCGCAGAAAAGTAATAGAAACCGCAAATCAAAAAGCACTTGAGATAATTCAAAATGGCAAGCCAATGCTTGTGGGAATGGGGCTTGCCATCGATAAAATACCCGGTATGCATCAAAACTTAATTTTGCATGCAGGTCCGCCCATCACTTGGGAAAGAATGTGCGGACCAATGCGTGGAGCAATAATTGGAGCACTCATCTACGAAGGGCGGGCAGATAATCCCCAAGAAGCAGAACTGCTTGCCGCCAGTGGCGAGATCGAATATGCTCCCTGCCACGAACATAATGCCGTTGGTCCTATGGCTGGCATCATTAGCCCCAAAATGCCGGTTTTCGAAATCCAAAATGAACGCTATGGTAATTGTAGCTATGCCACTCAAAATGAAGGCTTGGGCAAAGTATTGCGCTATGGAGCCTTTAATGAGGAAGTTATCAAGCGGTTAAAATGGATGGATGAAGTATTGTACCCGGTTATGAAACGAGCCATTGAAGAGCTAGGCAAAATAGATTTGCAAAGCCTAATTGCTCAAGCACTGCATATGGGCGATGAGGTTCATAACCGCAATCGTGCCGGAACTTCGTTGTTAATTAGACAATTAGCTCCCGCCCTACTAAAAACCATGAGAAATGTTGAGGAAACAACTGCCGTGCTCAAGTTTATAAATGGCAACGATCATTTCTTCCTCAATCTTTCTATGCCAGCAGGAAAAGCAATTCTGGATGCTGCCCGCAATATAAAACATTCTTCGCTGGCAGTGGTTATGTGTAGAAATGGTACAGATTTTGGCATCCAACTGAGTGGCACTAACAATCAATGGTTTACCGGTCCCGCATTAGTGCCGGATGCACTCTATTTTCCGGGATACAGTAAGGCAGATGCGAATCCGGATATTGGCGATAGTGCCATCACTGAGACCGCCGGTTGGGGTGGTTTTGCCATCGCGGCTGCGCCGGCAATTGTACAATTTGTTGGTGGAAATGCTCCGGATGCATTACATTATACATTATCGATGTATGAGATTTGCTATGGCGAGAGTGCAAATTACCAGATTCCTGCCCTAGATTTTAGGGGCACTCCGCTTGGCATTGATATAATAAGGGTAATTGAGAATAATCTTAGCCCCATAATAGATACTGGCGTGGCACACAAAGAACCCGGAGTGGGTCAAGTAGGAGCCGGAGTGGTAAATGCTCCTATGGAGCCATTTATGCGTGCTTATGAGGCTTTGGCAAAACTATAAAGCGATAAAAGGAGAATCACATGGATACTAATAACTTTTTTGACTTCATGAAGTCTCTCAAAATGTACGATCTAACACAGAGATTAAGCATTCATACCCCACCCTGGCCTAGCTATATGCCGTTGGGAATTCAATATTTTAAGCGTATAGCCGGAGCGCATATGGGACAAGGGGCAAATGGACAAATTATTACCACCAGCAATCATGTAGGAACCCATATAGACGGCGAAATCCATTTCCACGCCAGCGGTAGAAGCATTGGCGATGTGCCTATGGATGAATGGGTGGGGCCTGGAGTGGTTGTAGATATTTCAGATTCTGTGGGAGATTACGATCTGTATAGCCCAGAATTACTGATGCAAAAAGCCGAGATTAAAAAAGGCGATATTCTTATTATCAATACCGGATACCATAAATACGCTTGGGATCAACCGGAATCTGACGAGCTAAGATATTTTGTAAAACATCCGGGGCCAGATCCCAGTTTCCACAAATGGGCGTTGGAAATGGGCATCAAGTGGATTGGAGTCGATTGCGGTTCAGCCGATCATCCCATGAATACCATCATCCGCGATTGGCACCCCAAGGACTTCATTGCGGCCGAAACCAAACTAAAACAGAAGTATGGCAAAACTTGGGACGAAATGTATCCTCCAGAAGAATACTATCAAGTAATGCATCTTAAGCTTTTCCCCAAGAAATTAGTGCATGCCGAAAATTTGGGTGGCGACATTGCTCAGCTATCCAACAAACGCTTATGGATTGGACTCTTTCCCCTGCGCGGCATAGAAATGGAATCCTCCATGTGCAGGATAATCGCATTTGAACCATAATTACCCGCCTTGAAGGAGGATATATGGCTTTAGCCCACAACTTCAGTTATGCCCGCCCACAGTCTATTACTGAGGCATTGGAGCTGTTAAAAACTCACCGAGAAACAGCTAAGATCTTAGCGGGAGGGACCGATCTAATTGTAAACATCAAAGAAGGTATGTCTGCTCCGCAATTACTGATAGACATTAAAGACATTAAGCAGTTAAATAACATTTGTCAAGAAGCAGGTTTTATTCAGATTGGAGCAGGAGTTACCTTTACCCAATTGCTGGAAGATCCGCTTATCAAGCAACACTTTATCATTCTTCACGATGCAGCGGCAACGGTGGCTTCCACCGGCATCCGCAATCGAGCTACTCTTGCCGGAAATATCTGCACGGCAGTTCCTTCCTTAGATTCTGCGCCAGCGCTATTGTGTTACAATGCTATTCTGCATTGCGCTTCCGCCACTGAAACTAGGGAAATTCCGATAGAAGAATGGTTTCTGGCACCACGCAAAACTGCCTTACAACCAGATGAGATACTAACTCATATCCGTTTACCCATTCCTGCACAAAAGTCTTCCGGTATCTACGTTAAACTGGGGCGCTACAATGGCGAGGATCTTGCTCAAGCCGGATGGGGCATATTCTTAAGCGAAAATAATCAGTATCGCATTGCGCATTGCGCTTTGGCACCCGTTCCCAAACGTGCCAGAAGGATTGAAACCGCCCTCAATGGAAAAGAGCTGAGCGCTCATATAATTGATGAAGTTATTGCCCTAATAGATTCTGAAATATGCCCCATAACAGACATTCGTTCCAGTAAGGAGTATCGCCTTCATATCAGCAAAGTTATGGTTAAAAGAGGCTTACATGCCGCAATTGAAAGGTTTAAGGGCAACAAGGTAGAACCTAAAGCAATCTTAGGAGGTTTCGCATGAAGGAAATCTGTTTTAATCTGAATTTCGAGCTCAGACATTTGATGGTGGAACCCAATGAGATACTGCTGGACGTTCTTAGAGATAAGCTTGGTGTAAAAAGTCCCAAATGTGGATGTGAGCGAGGCGATTGTGGGGCTTGCACTGTGCTTTTGGATGGCAAAGCGGTTCGTAGCTGCCTCATTTTGGCAGTAGAGGCTGATAAGCGTGATATCATAACTGTGGAGGGAATCTCTCAAGAGAAACTTAGTACCTTACAAAATGCTTTTATAGAGTATAATTCTTTCCAATGTGGATATTGCGCTCCGGGAATTATCCTGGCGGTTACAGAGCTTTTAGAGAAAAACCCGCATCCCAATCTGGCAGAAATAAAAGAGTGCATAGCGGGTCATCTTTGTCGCTGCACAGGCTATACCTCAATATTTGACGCTATTATGGCAGTTAGCAAGGGGGAGAAATGAAGGAATACAAGTATATTGGAAAATCCGTAACCCGCATTGATGCCCTAGAAAAGATAAGTGGGGCTGCCATATATGGCGATGACATCGATTTTGGCGCTAACCTCTTGTATGCCGAATTGGTTTCCAGCACTCATGCCCATGCCATCATCAAGAGCATCGATACCAGCGCTGCCGAAAAGATTCCCGGAGTGTATAAAGTATTCACGGGAAAGGACTTTCCGTACAAATTTGGCTTATACATGAAGGATCGCTTTGTTTTTGCTCAAGATAAAGTTCGCTTTGTGGGAGAGCAGATAGCGGCAGTTGTAGCCCGTAGCCCGCAAGCAGCGAAAAGGGGTGCAGCCTTGGTTAAGGTGGAGTATGAACCTTTGCCGGCCGTGTTGGATCAGATGGAAGCCCTCAAAAGTGATGCGGTAATATTGCATCCGGATTTGGGTGAGTATCCTCATGTTCCCTGGTTTTTCCCCAAAGAAGGTACCAATGTAGCCCACTGGCGTAAAACCCGAAAAGGTAATCCGGACAAAGGATTTGAGCAAGCCGAACTTATTCTGGAAGATACATATACAGTACCCAGGTACGCTCATTGTGCCCTTGAAACCCATGTGGCAATTGGCAAACTGGATTATTCGGGACGCCTAACTGTGTGGAGCTCATCTCAATCCCCCCATATTCAGCGCCATCTCTTTGCCGAAGCTTTGGGCAAATCGCACAAAGATGTAAGGGTAATTGCACCTCATGTTGGTGGCGGTTTCGGCGGCAAAGCCGGCGTCACAATGGAAATTATCCCCGCTGTATTGGCCACCAAGTTAAAAGGATATGCCGTAAAACTACGTTACAGTCGAGAAGAGGAATTCATTAACACCTATCAGCGTTTGGGTGTTGTAGCCAAGATCAAGATGGGAATTACCAAGCAGGGCAAAATTGTAGCCTTAGACCACAAACTCTATTGGGATGCGGGAGCCTATGTGGAATACGGCGCTAACGTAGTAAATGCCATAGGCTTATCTGCAATAGGACCTTATAATATCGAAAATGTATCGATAGATTCTGTTTGCGTATATACAAACCTCCCTCCCGGAGGTGCGTATCGTGGCTTTGGCTATTCTGAAATGCTATTCGGACTGGAATCGCATATCACACGTGCCGCAAAACAACTGGGAATAGACGAAGTGGAATTCCGTCGTAAAAATGCCATTAAAGCCGGTGATCTTACCGCTTATGGCGCAAAAATGAACCCAAATGGCTTACACGAAGCTATAGACAAGGTAGCCGATGCTATCAAATGGGGAGAACCTTTAGTATCCAAAGACCCCACCAAAGTATTGGGCAGAGGGTTTTCTTTGTTTTGGAAGGCACCTGCTATGCCTCCAAACGCTTCATCATCTGCCTTTTTGAAGTTCAACGAAGATGCCAGCATCAATCTTATCATCTCCGGAATGGATATTGGACAAGGTTATCAAACTGTTATGGCTCAAATAGCTGCTGAGATACTTTCTGTGCCCCCAAGCCGGATTAGAGTGGAAACTCCCGATACCGACCGCAATCCCTATGAATGGCAAACTGTAGCTTCTCACATTACCTGGAGTAGCGGAAACGCCGTAAAAAAAGCTGCCTTAGATGCCAAAGAACAAATTCTGCAATTGGTACACAGGGTATTTTACTATCCCATTGATGAACTTTACTTAGAAGATGAAGCCGTTAAATGCCATACAGATTCAACATTTATCTTGCCTCTAAAGGATTTTGTTGTGGATGGGATTATGACCGAAGACGGCACCTTCAAAGGCGGACCAATTAATGCTCGCGGTATGTATATGCCAGAGTTTTCTTCTACTAAAGGGGATCCTGAAACCAGCCAGGGTGGGCATCCTAATGTCCATTACACCGTTGGTGCGGCTGCATTGGATTTGGAAATTGATCCGGAAACCGGAAAGATGCGAGTGCTGAGGGTGGCAATGGCAGTCGACGCCGGAAAAGCGCTTAATCCGGAATTGGTAAGGGGTCAAATAACCGGAGGTTTGCTGCAAGGGCTCGCTACCGTTTTGTATGAAGACATGCGCTACGATGCCAAA